>SXKB01000154.1 GCA_005778215.1 Actinomycetota bacterium
AAGTTGGCGAACACCGGGCCGAACTCCACGTCGAACCGCTCGGTCGACGGGCGGTACACGCGGGTGCCCACCACGTCGGAGGGCAGCAGGTCGGGGGTGAACTGGCTGCGGGTGAACGTGCCGCCGAGGGTCTTCGCCAACGTGCTCACGGTGAGGGTCTTGCCCAGGCCGGGCACACCCTCGAGCAGGCAGTGTCCGCCGGCCAGCAGCGCCACGAGCACGCGCTCGAGCACGCGGTCCTGGCCGACGATCACGCGGCGCAGCTCGGCGAGCAGTTGCTGCAGTTGGTCACCGGCGAGTGCCCAGTCGGTGACGTCACTCTGGTGGGTGGAGGCGGTGTGGGTGGTGTCGATCACGGTCACGGGTTCTGGTCCTCGTTCGAGTCAGGGTTCTGGTCGCTGCCGCCGGGGATCTCGCCGCCGAACAGTTCGTCGAGCAGGTCCTGCAGTTCCGCCGGCACGTCGCCTGCGTCGAGCAGTTCGTCGAGCAACTCGTCGAGGCCGGGCAGTTCGTCGAGGCCGGGCAGCTGGTCGAGGCCCGGGATGTCACCCAGGCCGGGAATGCTGCCGAGGCCGCCGCCGCCCTCGGGTGCGGGCACGGTCGGCGCATCGGCACCGCCGTTGGCCTGCACCTCGTCGAACAGGCTCTGGAAGTCGGGCACCGGCACGGCGAAGCCGACGCCGTCGTTGCCGCCGCTCATGCTGGCGATGGCGGTGTTGATGCCGATCACCTTGCCCTCGGCGTCGGCCAACGGCCCGCCCGAGTTGCCCGGGTTGATCGGGGCGTCGGTCTGGATGAGGCCGGTGAGCACACCGTTCTCGGTCTCGAGTTCACGGTCGAGGCCGCTGATGATGCCGGCGGTCACGCTGGCCTGGTAGCCGAACGGGCTGCCGAGTGCGATGGCCGGCTCACCGACTTCCACGCTGTCGGGTTCGGCGATCGGTGCGGCGACCAGGTTCTCGGCGTTGTCGACGCTGACGATGGCGAGGTCCTTCTCGGGTGCACGTGCGATGACGCGGCCCGGCAACGCTCGTCCGTCGGCGAGCTTCACGCTCACCTCGTCGTCGTTGGCCACGACGTGGTGGGCGGTGAGGATGAGGCCGCTCGCGTCGTAGATGACGCCCGAGCCGAGACCCATGCTCACGTCGATCTGCACCACGGCCGGGCCGAGCGCGCGGGCGACCGCGGCGGGATCGCTGGCACCGTTCGAGGACGGGGTGAGCGTGGGCGTGGTGAGTCCGCTGGTGCCGTTGTCGTCACCGTTCAGGGCCCACGCCACACCGGTGGCGGCCAGCACGGCCACGACGGTGGCAGCGATCCACTTGCGGCCGCGGCGCCGTTGGTCGACCGGTTCCGCCACCGGCAGGGTGTACTGCGTGGTGGCATTGACCGTGCGCGGCATCGCATCGGTCACGTCCGCCATCGCGTCGTACGGCGTGGCGGTCGCGATCGGCGGCACGAACGTGCTCGGGTCGGGTGGCGGCAGGAGGTCCGCGACGGGCGGGGCGGCGGGCAGGTCGCGCCAGCTGCGGCGGGGGATCTGCGGTGTCGAACGGTCGTCGAGCAGGGTCATGGGAGCTTCCTCGTGAACGGGGGTCGGGGAGATGATGCGGGAGCGCGTGTAAAGCGGGCGTCAAACGCCGACGGGCTGGTCGACGGCAGCGGCCCACGGGCGAGCGACGGGATGCAGCCGATCGGCGCCCACCACGTCGCGGTCGTTCGCCGCGGCGCTCGTCGGGAGCCACACGGTGAACGTGGTGCCGAGACCTTCGTCGCTCTCGATCGTCACCACGCCGCCCTGAGCCTCCACGAGTTGACGGGTGATGGTGAGGCCGAGGCCGCGTTGCTCGCCACCGCGGTCGCGATCGCGGTCGTGTCGGCCGCGCCAGCCACGCTCGAACACGTGGGCATGGTGACGGCGGGCGATGCCCGGCCCCTCGTCGGTGACGGCGGCCCACGCCCAGTCGTCGAACTGGCCGGCGGTGATGGTGATGGTGCTGCCGCCCGGTGCAAGCCGCACCGCGTTGGCGGTGAGGTTGCCCAGCGCGGTGCGCACGGCGGCGCGATCGCCTTCGGGGATCGGAAGGCGCGGCGGCGCACTGGTGCGCAGGTGGATGCTGCGGGCGCGTGCCGGACCGGTGTGTTCCGCTGCCACTGCGCGGCACTCGGCGGCGAGATCGAGACCGTCCTTGGTGGACACCTGGAGACTGCCGTGATCGGCCAGATCGTCGACGGTGCGCCGCATGCGGTCGGCGGCGCGGCGTGCCGCATCGATGAGGTGCTTGGTGTCGTCGTCGAGCGTCGGGTCGTCGGCGGCGAGTTCCAGGTTGGTGCCCGCCACGGCGAGCGGTGTGCGCAGCTCGTGGATCACCTCGTCGAGCCGGCGGCGCCGCTCGCGCTCGTCGGCCTCGGCGCGGGCCATCGCCTCGTCGACCGGACCCATCAGCCGGGCCGACACCACCCACGCCACCGCCACGCTCGGGATGATGGATGCGGCGAGGGCCACCAGCATCCAGCCGAGCGCTCCGCTGCGTGCGTCGTCGGCCGCGCGGTCGTCGGGCCGGTCGGTCACCACCAGCACGGGCACGCCGTTCACCTGCGCGGCGCCGACCTGCGCGACGGCCTTCGGGTCCTCGGCGCGCCACGACGCCAATGCCGCGGTGGCGGCGCCGACGAGCAGCATGATCGTCACGGTCGACAGGGTGATGCCGACGGCGAGACGCGTTCGTACCGTGTTGCGCTGCATGGTGGTCACGCGAGTTGCAGCTCGCGCCAGCGGTAGCCGCGCCCCGGCAGCGTCTCGATCGCGTCGGGCGCGCCGGCGTCGGCCAGCTTCTTGCGGAGGTTGCTGAGGGTGACCCGCACGGTGTTGGTGAACGGGTCAGCGTGTTCGTCCCACACGTGCTCGAGCAGCTTCTCGGCGCTGTGCACGTCATGCGGATGGAGGAGGAACCAGCGAAGGAGCGCGAACTCCTTCGCCGTGAGGTCGGTTGTCACGCCGTGCACGCGCACCTCGTGCCGGCCGGCATCGAGTTCGATGCCGTTGCGCTCGACCACGGCGCTCGACACGGTGGTGTCGCGCCGCAGCAGGGCCCGCACCCGGGCGCTCAGTTCGCCGAGTGCGAACGGCTTCACCAGGTAGTCGTCGGCACCGTGGTCGAGGCCGAGGATGCGGTCGTCCACGCTGCCGCGAGCGGTGAGCATGATGATGCGCGGCACCGGCGCGTCGTCGGCGACGGGCATCGCCAGGATCTGGCGGCACACATCGAGCCCGTCGGTGTCGGGCAGGTTCAGGTCGAGGCACACGAGGTCGTACGGGGTGATGACGACACGGTCGAGTGCGGCCGTGCCGTCGGCGGCGACGTCGACGGCGTACCCGTCGCGTCGGAGGCTGATGGCGATGGCGGAGGCGAGATCGGGCTCGTCCTCGACGACGAGGATGCGCATCACGCCACCTGCGGGCTGGGGGGAAGTTGAACGGGGAACATCGAAGTGATCGCAGTGTCGGACGAGGACACGGTGACACGGGTTCCCCGGGGCGCGGGCCGCGCCTTCAGCGGGACTTCAGGATGTGCGGCAGCGCCGGGTCAGCGCGTGCCGAAGTACTGGTTCTCGACCTCGAAGCTGGTGGTGTAGACCACCAGGCCGTCGATGCCGCCCTCGGGCACCACGAAGCAGGCAACGCCTGCCACGGTGCCACCGGTGAACACGTCGCTGAACAGATCGACCTCACCGGGCACCACACCGCACTCGCGTGAGAGCGACACGTTGGTGGTGCTGACGGCGCTGGTGCTGGCCGTGAGCGCCACGTCGCTGCCGCTGCCGGTGAACGTGTACGCCACGTCGACACCGACGAAGCGGAAGCCGGCGGGCGGCGGCGAGTTGAACTGGTTCTCGGCGAGCACCAGATCGGTGATGTCGCGCGCGCTGCCGGTGACGGCGAACTGCCAGCCACTGCCCACGTCGGTGGGCGTGTTCAGCGGGATGGGCGACGTGCGGGCCTCGAAGGCCTGGGCACGCGGCTGCGGACCCGACAGTGCGGGCATCGCTGTGGGCGCGGTGGCGGTGGCTGCGGTGAGGAACACGTCGTCGCCACCGAAGAAGTCGCCGTTGGCGTACAGCATCAACTCGGGGATGTCGGTGGGCGACGTGATGAAGCACAGGTTGCCGGTCAACACGCCACCGGCGAAGTAGTCGCCGAACCGCTCGAGCTCGTCGGGCGTGACGCCGCAGTCCTCGTCGAGTTCCACCTTGCCGGCGCCGACGGCCTGCACCGTGGGCTCGAAGCCGAAGCGCGGCTCCTCGAGGCCGTAGTAGCCGAGCGACACCTTCACCAACGTGAAGGTCTTGCCGGCGGGCGGTGGGTCGTTGAACTCGTTCTCCTGGGCGATGATCGCGGTCGCGTCGGGCACCACCTCCAGCACCTGGAGGCGCCAGCCACCGCCGATGTCGGCGAGCAGCCCGGGCGCGACGGGGTTGTCGACGGTGCCACGCTCACCCGCAGGTGCGCCGTCGACCTCGTCGGCGTCGGGCTCGGGCGGTGACGTCTCCGGTGGCGCGGTCTCCTCCGGCTCGCCAGTCGTGGTCTCCGTCGCGTCGGTCTCCTCGGTCACCGGGTCGGTGACGTCGACGGAGGCCGCGGTGGTGCTGTTCGGCGCGCTCGTGTCGGGATCGTCGTTGCCGCCCGCGCCGATGCCGATCGCCGCGCCGATGAGCACCACGACCGCGACGATCCAGCCCCATGCCGGCACCTTGGCGATCTTCTTCTTGAACCACGGCTCGTTGCCCTCGACCACCGAGGTGCGCTCGACGACCTCGTTGATCGGCGTGGAGCCGGGGGTGGGCGGTTCGGGCGGCGGGAACTGCGGCGGGGGGAGGTCGCTCATGCGCGAACCGTACCCCCCGCCGGCACCCGTTCAGCGGACGACGCGGCGGCGTGTGGCCGTGCGGGTCATGGCGGCGCCGAGCCCGAGGATCGCGAGGATGAACCAGAGGATGCGGGTCGTGTCGAAGCCCGTGCCGGGCAACGTGGTGGGCGGGCGAGAACCGCCGGTGGTGATGAGCACCGTCGCCTGGTCGGTGGCGCTCACGTCGGGCGCGAGCACCGCGTTGGCGATGGGGTCGAGCGGTGTGCCCACGGCGGTGACGGTGTTCACCGTGTCGACGGTGACCGTGGTGGTGCACTCGAAGACCCACACCTCGGCGCCACCCGTCTCGAAGATGTCGCCTTCGCCGGTGAGGAGCGCGTTGCCGTCGTCGCCGGAGATGTACTGCATGTCGGCGCACTTGTCGTCGGTGACGCGGCTCATCACGTCGCGCAGCGGCACGTTCCCGGTGTTGCGCACCTCGTAGGTGTACGTCACGGGTCCACCGCCCTGCGGCACCTCGGCGACCGATGCGGTCTTGGTGACGGAGATGCCGGCGTCGAACGGTGCCACCACGGCGCCGTCGAAGTCGGTGACCAACCCGCCGAGTACGTCGGTGCCCTGCACGCCGGCGATGTCGATGGTGAGCGCGTTGATCACACCCGCGCACGTGTAGTTCCAGACCTCGTCGATCGCGAGGATGTCGTTGTCGTCGACGTCACCGGACACGTAGACGGGGGAGGTGCACGACGGGTTGGCCGGCGTGCTCACGTCGGCGAGCGCGATCTGATCGAGCACGTCGTTCACCGGATCGGTGCCGGCGTTGGACACCGCGAACGTGTAGGTGACGGTGCTGCCGCGCAGCACGAGTTCGTCGCTCACCGACTTGTCGAGCCGGATGTCGGTGCCGAACACCTCCACGGTGGCGGTGGTGTCGTCGAAGTACAGGTTGCCCAGACCTCCTGCCGCCAGGACGGCCGCGGTGTTCGTGACCGGCGACGGGCCGAACAACTGCATCGTGCACGTGTACGTCCACACCTCGCTGAGGTCGACCACACCGTCGCTGTTGGCGTCGCCACTGACGAACGCGACCGGCGAGCACAGGTCGTCGACCACGCCGACGATGACCACGGGAGTGTCGCCCGACGCACGCACGCGGTACGTGTAGGTGACGTCGTCACCCTCACGGACCAGCGCCTCGGACGCCGTCTTGGTGATCGACACCGCGGGCGCGATGACCGTGGTGGTGGCCGTGTCGGTGTCGGTGACGTTCGCGTCGGGGCGCAATGTGTTGGCGAGTACGGGCGTGCCCGTGACGGTGCCGGTGTTGGTGACCACCGCGGGCTGTGTGGGGTTGTTCGCCGGCACGCCGTCGGCCTTCGTGAGGCGATCGGTCTGCACGCACTCGTACACCCACACCTCGTCGACGTCGAGGCGTGTGTCGCCGTCGCTGTCACCGGTGACGAACGTAGGCGAGGCGCACACGTCGTCGCTCAACGTCACGTCGGCGAGGGGGAGTGTGCCGTCGTTGGTGACCGTGTACTCGTAGACCGCCGGCGCCCGCAGCGGTACGTCGGGCCCGGCGATCGCCGTGGCGTTCAGATCGAGCACCACGGGCCGCAGTGAGTCCTTCACCACGGTGATGCCGGTGGTCTCGAGGTCGACGTTCGCAGTGGCGAGTCGGGTGATCGCGGTGGCGGTGCCGTCGATCAACATCGTCACCCCGGCGATGTTGATGCCGTGGTTGTCGGCGTCGATGGCGGTGGCGCACGAGTACGTCCACGCCTCGGCCGGTGAGAGCACCTGGTCGTCACCGGTGTCGCCGCTCACGTACGCCGGGTTCGCGCACACGGCCTGTGGCGAGAGGTTGTCGACCACCAGGTTCGCTCGGGTGCGAGGTGCCTGCGGCACGAGTGCGACGGCGCCGGTGTTCGTGACTGCGTACGTGTACGTGGCGGTGTCGCCCGCAAGCGCCACTTCGATGTCGACCGACTTCGACAGGTCGAGATCGGCCTCCACGAACGTGACGGTCGCATCGTCGCTCGCGGTGACGGCGGGGTTCGGCGTGCCGAGCCCGGCGAGCACCGGGGTGCCCTGCACCGTGGCCACGTTGACGAGGTCGCCCGTCACCGTGGTGGTGCACGTGTACGTCCAGGTCTCGGTGGGGTCGAGGAGTGTGTCGTTGTCGGTGTCGCCCGTGGGGCCGCTGACCGGGCTGCAATCGGGGTCGGTCACGGTGACCGAGCCGAGCGGCACGTTGCTGGGGTTCGTGACCACCATGCGGTAGTCGACGGCGCCGCTGCTGCCCACCAGCTGCACGCTGTCGGCGAATACCCCGCCGCCCGCGGCGCGCTCGGTCTTGTCGATCGCGATCACCGGCACCACCACCGTGATGCTGTCGTTGTCGGTGGCGGTCACTTCCACCTGGTTCGGCGCGATCGCGTCGACGACGGCGGTGTTGGTGATGCCGACCGGCGCGTCATCGGTGCCGGCGGTGATGTTGCGCGTGCACGTGTAGGTCCACGTCTCGGTGGTCTGCAGCACGTCGTCGTTGTTGGTGTCGCCGCTCTGCAGGGTGACGGGTGCGCACTTGTCGTCGTGCACGGTGACGCTGCTGAGGTGCGCGTTGCCCGGGTTGGTGACGACGAACGTGGACACGACCTGTGCGGGCGGGGTGAGATCGCCGCGCACGAGTGTGGGACTGTCGGTCTTCGTGATCGCGATGTCCGGCGCGTAGTCGAAGCTGTTGCGCAGCGTGCACGTGACGATGTCCTGCGATGCCACCGACAACGAGAACGAACCGGCGAACGTGTTCTCCACGACGGTGACGTTGCCATCGATGTCACGCAGCTCGCACCGGTAGTCGACCGGTGTGTAGGACGCGCCGGTCTGTTCGGTGACGGTGACCTGCGAGGTGGCCTCGGGCGGGTTCGGCTCCCACTGGAACTGCACGAACCCGTTCACGTCGGTGCCGCGGGTGACCGGGCCGACGGGCAGGCCGGCCTGCGGCAGGATCCACTCGTACGGCGGCGCACCGCCCCCGACGATCGTGGGCTCGAGGGTGACGTCCCAGCCGGCGATCGGCTCGTAGTCGGTGGACCCGGGGGTCTGCGCGAGCTTGCGGATGGTGAACGACGGCGCACACAGCTCGGTGACCACGCCACGCAGCGCGGCACCGAGTTGTTGGAAGTCCTCCACCAGGGTGACGTCGGTGGTGGTGATGTCGAACTGCCCGATCGTGGTGGCCACGTTCGGACCCGAGACGGCCTTCAGGCGGTTCACGCTCGCCGAGTTGCCAGTGACCGCGTTGCCCACGCCGACGGCGAGGATGCGGCTGCCGCCGGTCTTCGCGGCGTCGGCCTCTTCGACCGCTCGGTTGAGCGCCAGGGTCTGTGCGGCGCCGCTGCTCATGTTGAAGCGAACGTTCGGCGGTTGCTTGCCGGCCACGTAGAACGGGTCGCCGGGCTGGTCGCTGTCGACCGCCGTGGGGTCGCCGTCGGTGATGAACACGATCAGGTCGCTGGGGCTGCGCCCCGCCTGGTCGAGCGCCTGGTCCCAGTTGGTGTACTGGGTGGACGACGTGGAACCGGCGCGGTAGCTGCTGGTGCTGTTCACGTTGCCGCCGCGGAACTCGTACGGCGTGACGCCGCTCTGGATGGGCGGCTTCGGGTTGTAGTACTTGTTGATCGCCACGCGGTGCACGCCGCCCGAGGCGAGCGAGTCGGTGGTGACGAGGGCACCGGACGGTGCGGTCTCGCGAGCGACGGTGCCGAAGTCGATCACCCGTGCGGTGGAGTTGGTGTCCTTCAAGGCGGTGAGGAACGCATCGGCGGCGTCGCGCACGTCGTCGACGGCGTTGGAGCTCTGGATGGAGCCGCTCGCGTCGAGCACGAGCGTGATGTCGAGACCGCAGGCCTCTTCCACGGGTGGATTCGTCACGGCGAGCGGCACCGGGCGGAACGCGGCCTGTGCGCCGGGTGTGATGCCGGCGGCGCCGACGCCGAGCACCAGGAGGGGTACCACGAACAGACGTCGGGAGGTGAAACCGCTGCGCCGCATGCGCAAAGACTACTCGGAGTGGTGAATTTGTCACGCGGAGGAAGCGACATCCCCCATACCTGACGAACCAGGCTCGAGTGCTGAATTCGGATTCACTTCCTGTGTCGGTTCGCCGACAGACGAGCCACGACCTTCGTCGCACAGTGAGCCATCGCTCGGTCATGAGCGCGGCGCGGGAGGCCACTGATGATCACCAACTCGAGCTTCGACCGGTCGGAACCCGAGGAACTGCACGACGACTCGGAGGTGGCGACGCGGGAGGTCACCTTCCTCCAGCGCCGGCGGCGGCCGGTGGTGTACGCCGCGCCGGCGGTGGTGTCGCTGTGGGGTGATCGATTCGTGGCGGCGCTGTCGTACGGCGAGCACCAGCGGGTCACCCCGGCGTAACCGTCGGCATCGGCAACTCCGTCACACCCGTGTGGTGTGATTGCGTTCCGGTGAGGTGGCAGCCGCCGCACCACCGCCTCGCAGCCCCCGGAGTCCCGTATGCGCATCCTTCACACCAGCGACTGGCATCTCGGTCGCAACTTCGGCCCGGTGTCGTTGCTCGACGACCAGGCGGCGTTCGTCGACTGGGTGGTGGGGCTGTGTGCGGCCGAGTCGGTCGATCTGGTGGTGGTGGCCGGCGACGTGTACGACCGGGCCATCCCGCCCACCGAGGCCGTGGTGCTGTTCCGTGACGCGTTGGTGCGGCTGCAGGCGGCCGGTCACGTGGTGGCCGTCATCACCGGCAACCACGACGGTGCCGACCGTGTGGCCGCGTACGACGAACTGATGGACGCCAGCCGTGTGTACGTGCGCGGCGGATACGCCAAGGTGGGCGAGGTCATCGCACTCGAGTTCGCCGACGGTCCGCTCGACCTGGTGATGCTGCCGTTCCTCGATCCACAGGCCGCGCCCGACTCGTTGGCCGCTGCGGCGGGCGACGACAGCGACGACGCGTACGAGCGCCGCTTGCGGCGCACCCACCACTCGGTGCTGGCCGCTGCCGTCGAGGCCACGGCGGCGCAGCGGCGCGGTGTTCGTTCGGTCGCCGTGTCGCACGCGTTCGTCGCCGGCGGTGAGACCAGCGACTCCGAGCGGCAGCTCTCGGTCGGCGGTTCGGGCACGGTCGACGTGGCGGTCTTCGCACCCTTCTCGTACACGGCGCTCGGTCACCTGCACCGTCCGCAACACGTGTCGCCGACGGTGCGCTACTCCGGCACGCCGCTCGCATACTCGTTCTCCGAGGCGCACACGAAGTCCGTCACGCTGGTCGACATGGCCGCCGACGGCGCGTGCAGCACTCGCGAGGTGGAGGTGCCCGTCGGTCGTCCCGTGCTCACCGTCGAGGGCACCATCGACGAGCTGCTGCGCCACGAGCCCACCTCGGCCGAGCGCAACTCCCTGGTGCGGGCCATCATCACCGATCCGGGCGTGGTGCTCGACGCGAAGCCGAAGCTCAGCCAGGTGTACCCGCACGTGGTGGAGATCGTGCTGCGTCCACCGGTGGGTGTCGGCGGTGCCAGCGGCGCGGTGGTCGACCGGCGGGCGGTGACGGCCACCGATGCGGCCGACGCGTTCTGGGTGGCATCCACGGGTGGCCCGCCCACACCCGAGCAGGCCGAGCTGTTGCACCAGGCCATCGCCGTCGCCGAAGGGAAGGTGGCCTGATGCGTCCGCTGCGGCTCGAGTTCCAGGCGTTCGGTTCGTACCCGGGCAAGGAGGTCGTCGACTTCGAGGTGCTCGCCGAGCGCGGGCTGTTCGTCGTCACCGGTCCCACCGGCACCGGCAAGACCACGGTGTTCGACGCCATGGTCTACGCGCTGTTCGGCACGCTGCCGGGCGGTCGCGCCGCCGACGACCCGCGGTCGCACTTCGCCGCGGCCGGTGCCGAGACCTACGTGCTGCTCGACTTCGAGGTCGACGGTGTTCGGTATCGCGTGCATCGCACTCCGCGACAGGAGCGACCGCGCCAGCGTGGCCAGGGCACCACCGTGCAGAACCCGAACGCCAGCGTGGTGAAGGTGCTCGGCGATGCCACCGAGGCAGTGGAGACGCAGGCCACCAGGTGCACCCGCAAGTGCGAGGAGCTCGTCGGGCTCGACGCCAAGCAGTTCCAGCGGGTGGTGTTGCTGCCACAGGGGAAGTTCACCGACTTCCTCATCGCCACCGACGAGAACCGTGAGCAACTGCTGCGGCAGCTGTTCGGTGGCGAGCTGTTCGAGGACGCGACGCGCTGGTTGAAGGCGCGCATGAGCGAGCTCGACACGCAGGTGGCCGACGTCGACACCGAGGTGCAGCACCATCGCACCAACGCCGTGCAGTCGCTGGCGGCGGCGCAGGCGGCATGGCTGCCCGAACCCACCGATCCCGATGCGCTCGCCGAGCTCGACGACGCCATGCTCGCTGCCGAGATCGCGCTCCTCGCCCCTGCGCGCGACGAGCAGCATGCAGCACTCCAGGCGGTGCAGGCCGCGGCAGCGGCAGCGGCCGATGCCAACGTGCGCGCCGAGGCGGCGGCCAAGCAGTTCGACGATGCCGCGTCGGCGGCGACCACGCTCGAGGAACTCGAGGCGCTACGCGCCGACATCGACGCCGAACGCACGCGGGTCGTGGCGTCGAAGGCGGCGCGGCCGGTGGTCGAGGTGGGCAGCCGGATGCGGGAGGCCGAGACGGCGGCGGCAGAGGCCGCCGAGGCGCTCGCCGCGTTGTACCAGCGCGTGGCCGACGGGTTCGGCACCTTGGAGCGGCCGGTGCCGGCGTTCGAGCCCGGTGCGGTCACCGCTGCGGTGTCGGCCGCCGAGCACGAGTACAAGGAGCAGCGCACCACCTGGTACGCCGCGCAGGAGGCACACACCGCCGCGGCCACTGCGGCCGAGGCGGGTGCAGCGGCCGTCGCTGCGCACGCGCAGTTCATGGCCGACCTGCAGACCCTGCGCGACGAGGTCGACGACACCACCCGTCAGCTCGAGGCGTTGGTCCCCGAGGCGGCGAAGGTGCCGGCCGCGGAGGTGGCTCGCAGTGCGGCACAGCAGTGCGTCACCGAGCGCGCCGCACTCGACGTCGCACGGCAGGCGCTCGCCGATGCCGAACGTGCCGAGCACGAACGCAAGGCCGAGTACGTGACCGTGATGGATCGCTTCGTGCACACGCAGGCCCCGCGTCTGGCCGAGGCACTCGTCGACGGTGCGCCGTGCCCGGTGTGTGGCTCGTGCGAGCACCCGCTGCCGGCAAGGCTCGACGGTGCCGAACCGGTCGACCACGACGAGGTCGACCGCGCCCGCGCCGCGTGGGGCAAGGCCGAAGCCACCACCGCCTCGGCTCGCACCACCGTCGCCGGACTCGAGGCGTCGCTCGGCGATCTGGCCGCAGCACCCGTCGCCGATGTCGAGGCGCAACTCGCCGACGCCGCGGCGGCGCTCGCCAGCGCCACGGCAGCCGCGGCCGAGGTGGCGGCACTCTCCGCACATCTGGCACAGCGCAAGGCCGAGCTCGACACCGCGCACGAACACGAACGCGAGCTCGCCACCAAGGCCACCGAAGCGGCCACGCACGCGCAGCTGCGTGCCGAAGAGGCCGAGCAGCGGGCGGCAGCGGCCGCGCACATCGATGCCGACCACCTCGAACGCGGCACCTGGATCAGTGGGCAGCTGGTCACCGCCATCGAGCCGCTGGCGGGTCTCGTGCAGCAGTCCACGGTCACAGCCACGCAGTTGCAGGCGGCCGTCGACGCGTTGGCCGAGGCGCTCGCCACCAGCGGTCATGCGTCGGTCGACGAGGCGGCGATGGTGCTGCTCACCCCGTCGGCCGAGTCGGCCGCGACCGCTCGCATCGAGCAGTGGGACACCGAGTTCGCCGCCACCACGCAACGGCTCGCCGTGCTGCACGAGCAGGGCGTGCCCCCCGAGCGGCCCGACGAGACGGCTGCGCGTGAGCACGCAGCCGCCACTGCCGCCGCATCGGCCGACGCCACACGGCACTTCACCACCGCCGACAACTCACTCTCCGCTGCCGCCGCCGAACTGCAGCGGTCGCTCGACGTGGCGGCCGGTTCCAGCGAACTCCGGCAGCGTCGCGACACGGCGCGCATCGTGTTCCGCACGTGCAACGGCGAGGCCGGCATGCGGGTGAAGCTCGAACGGTGGGTGTTGGCCGGCGAGCTCGACCGTGTCACCGCAGCGGCCAACCATCACCTCGGTGTGATGACCAACCACCGCTACCGGCTCGCGCGCAACGACACGAAGGGCGGCGGTCTCACACTCGAGGTGTTCGACTCGCACACCGGCCGCTCCCGACCCACCACTTCGCTGTCGGGTGGCGAGCAGTTCCAGGCGTCGCTGTCGCTCGCGCTCGGCCTGGCCGACGTGGTCAGCCATGGCGGCACGGGCAGCGGCAAGCAGTTCGAGGCGCTGTTCGTCGACGAGGGGTTCGGCTCGCTCGATCCCGATGCCCTCGACGACGCCATCGAGGCGCTCGGCACCCTGCGCGCCACCGGCCGCATGGTCGGTGCCATCACCCACGTGGAGGCCATGAAGCAGGCGCTCCACCCCGGCATCGTCGTCAGCCGCCTGCCCGACGGCAAGGGATCCACACTGAAAGTGAATCCCTGAACCATGGGTCGCCATCACGTCACACCCCACCCGTAACGTTCACCCTGTCATGCTCCACCTGCACCACGCCGACCGTCTCGAGCCCCTGCTCGACGCACTGGCCGAGCTGCTCGCGGTGCCACCTGCCGACCCGTTCGAGGCCGACGTGGTGGCGGTGCCTGCCGCGGGCATCCGCGACGCGGCGATGGTGGGGCTCGGCCGGCGGTTGGGTGCGTCGACCACCGGCTCGGGCGACGGCATCTGGGCCAACGTCGAGTTCCTGTTCCCGGGCCGGTTCATGGCGCGGGCCATCGGCGACCCCACCCGCGACGGCGAGCCCGAGCTCGATCCGTGGCGGCTGCCGCGGCTCACCTGGGCGGTGCTCGAGGAGTTGGCGGCCGGCACGGTGGTGGTGCCGGGCAGCGACGTCGAGGACCGTTGGGCGCTGGCGCGTCATATCGCCGACCTGTTCGATCGCTACGCCACGCAACGCGCTCGGCTGGTCGAGTGCTGGGCGGCCGGGGTCGACAGCGACGGCACCCATCGCGACGACGGCTCGCCCGCGCCGCTCGATTCGTCGCAGCAGTGGCAGGCCGATCTGTGGCGAGCGGTGCACGCGCGCATCGGTACCCCGAGTCCGCCCGAGCGGTTGCCCGGCCTTTTGCAGTCCATCGCCGACGGTTCGGTCCGACCGAATCTGCCCGACCGTGTGGCCGTGTTCGGTGTGGGTTCGCTCGCGCCCACCATGCAGCAGGTGCTGGTCGCGCTGGCCGCACAGCGCGAGGTACACGTCTTCCTGCGGCACCCGTCGATGCAGGCGTGGCAGCGTTCCCCGCACCGCTTGGCGGGTGGGCTCAACGTGCGCGCCAACCTCGATGTCACCATCGCAGCGGCGCACCCGTTGCTCGCGTCATGGGGGCGACCGGCACTCGAGAGCCGAGCCATGTTGCACGGCCTGCCGGGTGTGGTCGAGGTGCCGCACGAGTCGCCGCCGCCGTCGCCGGGCCCGGTGCTCGGAGCCGTGCAGCACAGCATTCGCGTCGACGCGAAGCCCGAGCCGGTGGCCGGGTTGGTGGCCGACGGGTCGTTGCAGGTGCACGCCTGCCACGGCGAGGTGCGGCAACTCGAGGTGCTGCGCGATGCGTTGGGCCGAGCCTTCGTCGACGACCCCACGCTGCAGCCCCACGAGGTGTTGGTGCTGTGCCCTGCGCTCGATCGGTTCGGTCCGCTGGTGGAGGCCGTGTTCGCCCAGGGCGCGTTGCCGTTGCCAGTGCGCGTGGGCGACCGGTCGCTCACCACCGATGAACCCATCGTGCAGGCAGTGCAGGCCGCGCTCGCGCTGGTGTCGGGCCGCGCCACGTTGTCGGAGGTGCTGGCGCTCGTGCAGCTCGAGCCGGTACGGCAGCGCTTCGGCTGGAGCATCGAACAGGTCGAGCAGATCGCCGAGTGGAGCGAGCAGCTGGGCGCCCGCTGGGGTCTGCTGCCGCACCATCGCACGGCGTGGGGGCTGCCCGGTGAACTCGCCGCCGGCACGTGGCGGCTCGTGGTCGACGGGCTGTTGGCGGGCGTGGCGATGGCGGCGCCCACTCCGCGCATGGTCATCGGTGGGGTGGCACCATTCGACGATCTCGACACCGACGACGCCGCATTGGCGGGTTCGCTGGCCGACCTGCTGGCGCGTCTCGTCGACCTGCACGACGCGGTGCAGGGGGAACGACCGGTCGCAGCGTGGATCGAGCTGTTGCACCGCACCGTCGACGAGTTCACGCATCCGGGCGACGACCCGAGTCGTCGGCAGCAGGTGCACCGGGAGCTCACCGACGTGGTGCGTGCCGCCACGTCACCGGTCGGTGGGGTCGACGGCTCGCCGGCTCCGTGCACCGTGCCGCTGGCCCTGGCCGATGTGCGCGCGCTGCTCGGCGACACGCTGGCCGAGCGACCCGGCCGACTACCGTTGCGCAGCGGCTCGATCACGGTGAGTTCGCTCGTGCCCCAGCACGGCGTGCCGGCGCGCGTGGTGTGTCTGCTCGGCCTCGACGACGGCGCGCTGCGAGCCGGCACGTTCGACGGCGACGACATCCTCGGGCTCCGACCGTGCGTGGGTGAGCGGCACCCGCGGCACGAGAGCCGGCAGCTGTTGCTCGACGCGCTGTTGTCGGCGAGCGATCGGTGCATCATCACCTGCAACGGTGCCGACCTCACCACCAACAAGGAGCTGCCCTTCATCGTGCCGCTGGTCGAGCTGCTCGAGACCGTCGACGCGTTCGGCGGCGGCGGCGAGCAGCGGCTGTCGGAGCACGTGGTGGTGCGGCATCCGCGGCACGGGTTCGACGAGCGTGCGCTGCAGCCGTCCGTGCTGCCGCCTGCGGTGCCGCATCCGTTCACGTTCGATCCGGCCATGCTGGCGGCGGCGCAGGCCCGCCGCGCCGCACGCTCGGCCGACACGGCGAGCACCGAGTCGCCATGGTTGCTGGCACCCGTGCCCTTCGACGTCGTCGAGCTCGACGAGTTGGTCGAGGCGGTCGGCAACCCGGCGCGTACCTACCTGCAACGGCGGCTCGACGTGTCGATGCCCGAGGAGGCCTCGGTGGCCGACGACGGGCTGGCCATCTCGGTCACGCCGCTCGGCACCAGCGCACTCGGCCGCGGGCTGCTCGCCGTGCGCCGGCAGGGCGGCGAGGCCGACGAGTGGGAGGCCACGGCCCGACTCGACGGGGCGTTGCCCCCCGGCCAGCTCAGCAGCGCAGTGTTGTCGTCGGTGCGGGCCGAGGTGGTGGCGTTCGAGGAGTCGGCCGCCGAGTGGGACATCCCGCTCAGCGGCGGCGACGAACTGCTCGTCGATGTGGTCACACCGGCGGCGTTGTACGACACGGAGGTCGAGCTGTCGGTGCGCGGCAAGGTGGCCGGTGTGGTGCCGGGGTCCGACGGGCCGCGTGTGGTCGATCTGCGCTTCGCGCGCCCGCGGCCGTCGTTCCGCCTGGCGCTCGCGTTGCGCGTCGCCGCGGCGCAGTTGCACGAGCCGGCACACGACTGGAGCGGCGTGCTCGTCACCCGTGCTGCCGAGGCGGGACGCAAGCAGCTCACGACGGTGACGGGGTTGTGCATTCGCGGTGAGGGCGAGCAGCGGGCCGCGAACGCGCATGCACTGCTGGGCACGGCGGCACAGCTGCTGGCGTGGGCGCGGCGTGATGCGGTGCCGTTCCTCGATCGCACCTCGTACCACCTCGCGATCGGCGACCTGAGCGCCGCCTACGACCTGCTCGACAAGGACCTCGACGACCGGTTCCAGGGGTTGTTGTGGCCCGACCTGTCCATCGAGGCGTTGCAGCGCGATCCGGTGCTGCCCACCGACCCGCCAGCCGTGCAGGCCGTCGCGGTCGACGGTTCGATGGGGCGGGGCGACGCGGTGGCCACCTGGGTGTGGCAGGTGTTCGATCGCTGCGTCCAACTGCTCGATGCGAACGGTGGCCGGGTGGGCGACGACGGGGACGGCGACGAGTGACCGACGTGCTCGACCTCACCGGACCGTTGCCCACGGGACGCCTCGTGGTGGAGGCCAGCGCGGGCACGGGGAAGACCTACTCGCTCAGCGCACTGGTGGTGCGTCATGTGGCCGAGCGTGGGCTCGCCGCCTCGTCGTTGCTGGTGGTCACGTTCACGCGCGCCGCTGCGGCCGAACTGCGCGACCGTACCCGCAAGGCGCTCGTGCTGGCGCGCGACGCCGTCGTGTCGGGCGACATCCCCGACGACCAGCCCTGGATGTCGGTGTTGCTCGATCCACCGGCCCTGCGCGAGGCGCGTGCGGCGGCGTTGCGCGCCGCCGTCGAGACGTTCGACGACGCCACCATCACCACCATCCACGGCTTCTGTCAGCAGGCGCTGCGACAGCTCGGCGTGAGGTCGGGCACCGGGCTCGATGCCGAACTCGGCGACAGCACGCCGCGCATCGTCGACGAGGTGTGCCGCGACCTGGTGGTGGCCGAACTGCTCCACGATCCCCACGCGCTCGACTGGCCGGTGAGCGACCTCAGCCCGGCGAAGGTGTTCGCTTCGTTGCGCGACGCCGTCACTGCCGTGCTCGGCAACCCCGGCGCCGGCCTGGTGCCGACGGTGCCTCCGGCCACGCCGCACAAGGACGACACGCCCGAGCGTCTGGCGCGTTGGGTGGCGCTGGTGCGTGAGGCCGTGGCCGAGGTGGGAGTACGTCGCCGTGCCGCACGCGAGCTCGGCTACGACGACCTGGTCACCGGGCTGCGCGACGCCGTCCGTCATCCGGTCACCGGTCCGTCGGTGGTGCAGGGACTCGACGAGCGCTACCAGCTGGTGCTGGTCGATGAGTTCCAGGACACCGACCCGGTGCAGTGGGACATCTTCGCCACCGCGTTCTCGGGGCACCTCGTCACGGTCGGCGATCCGAAGCAGGCCATCTATCGCTTCCGCGGGGCCGACGTGCAGGCGTACCTGGCGGCCACCGCCGGCGGCCAGAAGGTGATGCTCGGCACCAACCAGCGCAGTGACGCTGCGTTGGTGCGGGCCACCAACACGCTCATCCGCGACGTGCAGTGGGGCGATCCGCGCATCGTCGGCACGCCGGTCGAGGCATCGCGGCGCAAGCCCGAGCAGGCGTTGTCGCCCGGGGCGCCGTTGCAGATCCGGCGCATGCCAGCGGCCACCGCGCCCACCACACCGAAGGGCAACGTGTCGGTGCCGCTCGTGCGCCGAGCCATCGTGGCCGACGTGGCGCAGCAAGTGGTCGAGCTGTTGCAGGGGCACCGCATCGGCGACGGTCCCGACGCGCCGCTGGTGCAGCCGGGCGACATCGCCGTGCTGGTGCCGACGCACGGAGCGGCCGAGCAGGTGGTGCGAGCACTCGATCGAGTGGGCGTGCCGTCGGTGCGCACGCGCACCGGGTCGGTGCTGGTCACGCCGGCGGCCGACCAGTGGGCGCTGCTCCTGGCGGCGCTCGAACGACCGTCGCACCCGCCCAC
>SXKB01000155.1 GCA_005778215.1 Actinomycetota bacterium
CCCCGTCGCGATGTTCACCGTGCTGTTCGCCATCCCGCGCACCGTCGGCTGGCTGGCGCACTGGCAGGAACTGCTGGGCGACAAGGACCAGAAGATCAGCCGCCCGCGCCAGTGGTACACGGGCGTCGACACCCGCGACTACGTCGCCCTCGACCAGCGCTGAGCAGTCGGGCCGAGCCACCCATCCGGGTGCGCGACGGCGCCGAACCGTCCCCATGACCGATCCCGACGCACCGTCGCTGCCCACGTTGGCCGTGCCGCAGTGGGTGGGTGCCGTCGCTGGCATCGCCAGCGGCGTGCTGGCGGTGGCCGTGGGCATGCTGCTCGCCGCGCTCACCGACGTCGTCTCCCCCATCGACGCCGTGGGCAGCGAGGTCATCGACCGCTCTCCCCGGTGGCTGAAGGAGTGGGCCATCGACACCTTCGGCTCGCAGGACAAGTTCGTCCTGCGACTCGGCATCGTGGTGATCCTGGCGATCGCCGCGGCTCTCATCGGTGCGGCGGCAACGCGACGCCCGTGGGTCGGCACGGTGGGCTTCCTGGCGTTCGGTGTGATCGGCGCGCTCGCCGCAGCGCACCGACCCGGCGAGACGGCCGGTGCCGGCATCCCCAGCGTGCTCGGTGCGATCGTGGGTGCCGTCGTGCTGCGGGTGCTGGCCCGGCCGAAGCCGATCGAGGTGCCCGGCCCGTCGCAGGTGCCGCTCGGCTGGGACCGTCGCCGCTTCTTCATCACCTCCGGTGCCGCTGCAGGCGTGGGCGTGATGGCCATCGGTCTCTCGAAGGCGGTGGCCGACGACCGGGTGCAGGCAGTGCGCCGTGCCACCAACGACAGCCTCCCGCCCCTCGACGACCCCTCCTTGCTCGACGAGGTGCCCGCCGATGCGACCGCGAGTCCCGAGACGCCGTACATCACGCCGAACGACGACTTCTACCGCATCGACACGGCACTGTCGTTCCCTCGCGCCGATCCGGCCGACTGGTCGATGGAGATCACGGGGATGGTCGACACGCCGCTCACCCTCACGTACGCCGACCTGCTCGCACTGCCGCAGGAGGAGCGCATCGTCACGTTGTGCTGCGTGTCGAACAAGGTGGGAGGCGAGTACATCGGCAACGCCGTCTGGCGCGGTGTGATGCTGCGCGACCTGCTCGAGCGAGCCGGCATACGGCCGGGCGCAGAGCAGGTGTTCAGCACCAGCCTCGACGGTTGGACGTGCGGCTTTCCCGTGGAGGCCGCGATGGATGGCCGCGACGCGATGATCGTGCTGGGCATGAACGGCAGCACCCTGCCGCTCGAACACGGTTTCCCCGCTCGCCTGGTGGTGCCCGGCCTGTACGGCTACGTGAGCGCCACGAAGTGGTTGCAGTCGATCGAGCTCACCACCTGGGACCGCGAGGGCTACTGGGTACCGCGAGGCTGGAGCCGGCTCGGCCCGATCAAGACCCAGTCGCGCATCGACGTGCCGCGCAGCGGCGCCATCGCCGCCGGGCGACAGAAGATCGCCGGCGTGGCGTGGGCCCAGCAGCGCGGCATCGCGAAGGTGGAGGTTCGGGTCGACGGCGGCGATTGGCAGGAGGCCCGTCTGGCGGCCGATCTCACGGACGATGCGTGGCGGCAGTGGGTGCTCGACTGGGAGGCCACGCCGGGCGAGCACCTGTTGGAGGTGCGGGCCACCGACAAGACCGGCGACACGCAGACCGAGGAGCGCGCACCGGTCGCCCCCGATGGCGCCACGGGTCACCATCGCGTCAAGGTGTTCGTCGACTGAGTCCGCTCAGGGCTGCACGGTGACCACGATCTTGCCGGCGTTGGCGTTGGCTTCCATGTGCCGATGTGCATCGGCGATGCGATCGAACGGGAACGTGCTGTCGATCACCGGACGCAACGCACCGGTGTCGAACAACGGCAGCATCTCGGCGGCGAACCGACGGGTGACCGCCACCTTCTCCTCGATGGGCCGCGTCCGCAGCGTGGTGCCCACCCACGAGCACCGCTTCGCCAACAGCAGACCGACGTTCACCGGGGTGCGGCCCCCGCCCATCAGGCCGACCTGCACGATGGTGCCGCGTGGTGCCACGGACTGCAGATTGCGATCGACCTCGTCGCCTCCGATGACGTCGAGCACCACGTCGAATCCGCCGGGCACGGTCGCAGTGGCCTCGGCCAGCCAGTCGTGCGGCGAACGCTCGAACACGAGATCGGCACCCAGGTCGCGGCACACGGCCGCCTTGCCGGCCGAACACGTGACGGCGATGCGCGCGCCGATCGCCTTCGCGATCTGGATCGACGCAGTGCCCACCCCGCTCGCTCCCGCATGCACCAAGGCCCACCGGCCACTGGTGAGCCCACCCTGGAGCACGAGGGCGTCCCACGCGGTGAGGAACACTTCGGGCACCGCAGCGGCCTCGGCGAGCGACAACGACGCCGGCACGGCGAGGAGCTGGCGCTCGTGCGTGGCGATGCGCTCGGCGTGGGCGCCACCCGCTTCGATGCCCATCACCCGGTCGCCGGGCCGCCACATCGTGACGCGCTCGCCCACCGCGGCGACCGTGCCGGCGAACTCCAAGCCGGGGATCTCGGGCACTCGCCCTCGCGGGTCGGGATAGGCCCCCATCCGCTGCAGCAGATCGGCTCGATTCAGCGCCGTGGCAGCAACATTGACGAGCACCTCGTCGGGACCGAAGTCGGGGTCGGGAGTCTGCTCGATGGTGAGCACCTCGGGACCGCCATGGGAGTGGAGCACGACAGCACGCATGTGCTCATTCTGGCCAGGCGTCACGCAGCTTCCGCGCCGAGAACGACAACGGCTCGGGCAACGTTCGTGCCTCCGCCACCGCCGTCATGAAGTTCGCGTCGCCCGTCCATCGCGGCACGACGTGCACATGGAGGTGCTCACTCACGCTGCCCCCGGCCGATCGACCCATGTTGATACCCACGTTCACGCCACCCGGCCGGTACGCAGCCTTCACGGCACGGACGGCGTCGGTGACCGTGCGCCACAGCTCTGCGGCCTCGCCGTCACTGAGGTCCTCGAGATCGCCGACCTCCCGGTACGGCAGCACCATCAGGTGGCCCGACGTGTACGGGAAGGCGTTGAGGATGACGAACGTGAGGGCACCGCGATGAATGATGTGCGACTCCTCGTCGGGCATCCCCGATGCGAGGATCTGTGTGAACACACTGCCGTCGGCCGTGGCCGGTCGGTCGCCGAGTTCGTTCACGTAGGTGGCGCGCCACCCGTTCCAGATGCGGTCGAGCGCCGTCACAGCGACCTGCGCGACAGGCTGAGCACCAGCCGCACCCGATCGGGCTCGTCGACCGAGGTGCGCACCTCCACCACCATGTCGAGCGCTTTCGCCAGGCTGCGTGCGACCGCGAGCCCGAGCCCGGCACCGGGGATGGTGTGGCTACCGACGAACGGTTCCCACATCTCGGCCACCACCGGTGCAGCCGCGTCGACCACGAACTGCACGCCGGCGCGCATCCCGCGCTCGAACGGCATAACCTCCAGCCCGGACCGCCCCACGAGGGGCATCGACGCCTCTGCGAGCAGCACGGCAGTGAGCACGAACCGGGAACGGTCGGTGACCACGGTGGCGCCGGTGAGGTCGCTCGGACCGCTGGCCACGAGCGCACCCGGCCGCCACCATGGCTCGTGCGCCGCGGTGGCCAGGAGGGCGTCGACCAGCTCGCGCACGTCGATCTCTTGTTCCTCGATGCGCAGCAGACCCTGATCGAGCTGACCCAGCAACAGCAGGTCGTCGACGATCTGGACCATGCGCGTGACGCCGCGTTCGATGTGGGCGACGTGACCGGTGGCCGGTTCGGGAAGATGCAGACGACCGAGCAACTGGCTGTAGCCGTGGATGACGTTGAGCGGCGACCGGAGCTCGTGACTGACGCGGGAGAGGAAGTTGCGCTGCGCATCGGCCGTGGCCGTGACCATGGCGAGCGCCGTGCGCGCCGCCAACTCCTCGGTGCGCTCGACGAACTCGAGCACGAAACGGTCGCCCGACAACACGAGCGTGAACTCCACACTGCGTTCCTCACCCGAGCCCGACTGCACGGGCACCCATCCCGAGCGCTTCGTGGTGTCGGACTCGAGCATGCCCTGCGCCATGCGCAACAGCTCGGTCTCGGACAGCACGGCCGTCGCATCGAGCGGTGGCCGCGAACCGGAGCCGTGTCCGTGCCCGGACGCCGACCACAGCAACGCCATCTCGACGAGTTCGCGACCGTTGAACCGCGGCTCGTACACCGCGATGGTGCCGAACGCGCCGGCGCCGATGGCACGCAACACGCGGTCGCTGCGCTCGAGCTCGGCACGCGCGGCTTCGCGGGACGTGAGCTCCCGCACCGTCATCATCACCTGGCCGTCACCGACCTCGATGAAGGTGGCCTCGATGGACACGCGCCGAGCGAGCACTTCGCGCTGCAGGTACCGACGCACGGAGGTGGTGGTCTGCAGCTCCTGGACGGCGTCGAGCGCGACCTCGAGGATGTCGGCGGGCAGCCGCTCCCCCACCCGCAGTCCGGGCTCCGCGATGAGAGCCCGCGGGTTGGCGTAGGCCAGCACGAACGCGTCGCCGTCGGGTTCGGGCTCGAGCAGCATCAGCCCGTCCACGCTGGCCTCGGCCATGAGCCGGAAGCGGGTGTCGGCCGTGGCCAGCTGCTCGAGCACGGTGCGGTCGGCCGACACCTGCACGATGTAGCCACCCGCGCGCATCGTCGCGATGTCGTACCGCACCACCAGCGGGCGACCCTCGTGGAAGCCTCGCCGCTCGATGCGGTAGCCGGTGGGCCGGCCACCCCGCCACGCCTCGTTCGCCGCATCGAGCGCCTCGTGCAGGTCGACGAACACCTCGGACACCTTCACACCGGCCACGATGTGTCCGGCGAGGGGAAGACGCTGCGCGGCGTCGTTGAGCATCACGATCTCGAGGTCGACGATCTGCTCGGCGTCGTCGAAGATGGGGCGGTACAGGTAGACGGCCTGCTGGAGCGCCTCGCTGTCGATGAGCAGCCGCATTCCCGCATCGGCGAGCACGGCGATGGCCGACGGCGCTGCTGCGGCCGCCGGATCGGCGACAAGGCGCGAGGTGTCGGTGGGTCGAGGTGTCATCGTGCAGGGTCTCGTCGGAACGGACGACGTGAGCATGATACGCGCGAAAGTGTGCGCCAGGCTCCGACCCACACAGTGCAATGGTTACACTGGGCGACGCATGACCACCGGCGGCATCTCTCCCGAGGCCCAGGCCGCAGCTGTCGGCCTCGGTGTCGACGTGCTCGAGCGGCTCCACGTCGGCGTCTGGAGCGTCGACCGCGACGGCGTGTCGACGTATGCGAATCGCTATCTGTGCGAACTCCTCCGGCTGCGCGCCGACGAGATCGTCGGCCATCCACTGCTCGAGTTCTGGCACCCGGGCGACCACCACCTCGTGCTCGACCGCCTCCGCCGTCGCCGCGAGGGACAGAGCGACCACTACGACGCACGGCTGCGCCGCAAGGACGGCAGCACCGTGCACGTGCGAGTGCAGGCAAGCCCCATCGGCCCGACCGGAGAGTTCGGTGGCGCGGTCGCCATCCTCACCGATCTCACCGACCTCACCGAGGCCGCCGCCGACCGTGACGACGCACTCCGCGCTGCCGAGACGGCCAGCCTCACGAAGACCCGCTTCCTCTCCTGGGTGAGACACGAGCTGCGCACGCCGCTCAACACCATCTCGGGGTTCGCGCAGCTGCTCGAGGGCTCGCTCGATCAGCCGTCGCAGCGCGAGATGGCCACCAGCATCCTGTCGGCCTGCGCCCATGTGAACAGCCTGGTGCAGGACCTGCTCGACTACTCGAAGGCCGACGCCGACATGCTCGAACCGACGCTGGCTCCCGTGAGTCTCCGTACCGTGTGCAGCGGCGCCACGGCCCTGGTGACGGGTGCTGCACGGGATCTCGACGTCACGCTCGACACCGTGGTCGACGACGCGTACGTGATGGCCGACGAGCGCCATCTGGTCCAGGTGATGGTGAACCTGCTGTCGAACGCCGTGAAGTACGGCGGTCGTGGCTCCACCGTGCGCGTGCGCAGCGAGGTCACTCCCACGTCGGTCCGCGTGGCCATCAGCGACGAAGGCCCGGGCATTCCTCCCGAACTCCAGCAGCGAGCGTTCCGCCCCTTCGAGCGGCTCGAGAACGCCACCACCGCCGACGGTGTGGGGCTCGGCCTGTCGATCGCCGACTCCCTGATGCGTGCCATGCGCGGCTCGCTCACCCTGGTGAGCCCTCCGGGGCAGGGTGCCACGTTCACGTTCGAGCTGCCGGTCACCGAGCCCGCACGGGACGACGACACCGGCACCGCCTCGCCCACCGACGACGCTCCTCGCAACCAGCTCGTGCTGTACGTGGAGGACGAACCGCTCAACGCCTCGCTGGTCGAGAGCATCATCGGGCTGTTGCCCGGACGCAGCCTGCACGTCGAGCCGACGGTCGCCGGCGGCATCGAGGCGGCGCTCCGTCTGCGCCCTGCGCTGGTCCTGCTCGACCTGAACCTGCCCGACGGCTCCGGGTTCGAGGTGCTCACCAGCATCCGCGCCGACCCGGCGATGGCCGGCGTGCCGGTGTTCATCCTCAGCGCCGATGCCACCGAGCAGGCCACCGGCCGGGCCCGTGAACTCGGCGCCGATCGGTTCATCACGAAACCCTTCAATCTCAAGGAGTTCGTGGGTCTGGTCGAAGCATCGACCTGACGAATGTCAACACATTGTCAAGATCACCGGTTGATGTCGAGAAAACTCGCACAGTGATCTTTTTCTGTGGCACACTGTCAGTATGTCGTTCCGCCACCGAGTCGTCGCCACCACCATCGGGCTGGCCGCCCTGCTGTGTGGCCACGGCACGGCACTCGCCACCACGACGGTCAGCACCACGACGAACCGCTGCAGCATCACGGCCAAGGCGCCCACGCTGAACACCAAGAAGCAGCTCACCGGCTCGGTGTCGGTCATCTGCACCGCCGCCACCGTGGTCACCGTCGATCTCACGGTCGTGGAACTGGACGGCACCCTCGAGGACGCGCGGGTGTTGATGGTCGCCAAGACGTTCACCACCACCGTGCGCGCCAACACGGCGATGACGGTCAACACCAACACGGCGACGTGCATCAGCACGGAGACCGGCAACGAGGAATACGCGACCAAGGGTCGCGTCAACATCTCCGGCGCTGTCTCCACGTGGGACCGCACGGTGCCGGTGAACGACTCGTTCGCATGCTGAGCAGGCGCTCCCGCCATCTCACTCGCCGTGACCACGGCGCACTGGCGGCGAGCACCGTGTGCAGCGACGGTCAAGATCGTCGACAGAGCGTCGACGGTGGTGGTGGTCGGCGCTCGAGTCGTGGTACAACGATGTCCATGAAGCAGCGCTGGCGGGCCCTGGTCATCACGGTGAGCACCGTGATCGCAACGAGTGTTGCTCTGCCCACCCTGCACGCCGCGCAGAGCGCCACCACCAGCACCAACAAGTGCACGGTCACCGCAGTGGCTCCCACGCTCTCGAAGACCAGCCTCACCGGCAAGGCCACTGTGCTCTGCACCAAGGCCACCACGGTCACCGTGGAGATCGGTGTCGTGGAGCTCGACGGCACCGTGGAGGACGTGAAGGTGCCGATTGCGCCGGCCTCCAAGACGGTTGCCGTCACGGCGAACAAGGCGGTCACGGTCTCCACCGCAGTGGTCGCGTGTCTCAACACCGAGACGGGCAACGAGGAGTTCGCGTCGAAGGCGCGGGTGAACATCTCCGGCACGGTCTCGGCCTGGGATCGCTCCGTGCCGAAGAACGACGCCTTCCTCTGCTGATGAATGCACGCCGCCTTGCCGGTGTTGCGCTGCTCGCCGTGCTCGCCGCGGCCGCCGGCCAGTTTCCGACGATCCTTCGCCTCGACGTGGCCATCGTCGGTGTCGGGTGGCTGTTCGGCGTGGTGCCGGGCGTTGTCGGTGCGCTGGCCATGGCCGTGTCGGCAGCGGTGCGACGCCACGACACGTGGCGCGACCTCGTACCGGTCCTCACGGCGCTGTCGGCCGGCACGTTCACGGCGTGGTACGCCCGACGGTCACGCGCCTCCGACCGGCTGCCCAGCAGGGTGGCCGCGCGACTGCTGCTGCTGGTGGTCGTGGCGCTCGTGCTCGGTGCTGCCGAGCACCTGTTGTCCGCACCGCATCACGACCTGCACCTCGCCGCCGCACTCCTGCCGGCGTTGGGCCTGCTGTGCGGCATGCTCATCGTCGCTGCCGTCGCGTGTCGGCCACGCAACGCCGACATCGGCACGGTGTTCGTGGCGGTGGTCGCCTCGGTCGTCACCATCACGATCGTGCTGGTCACGATCGGGCTGTGGGATCGGCATGACGAGGACCTCCTCCACACGACGGCCGATGCTGCGTCGATCGGCTTCCTCAGCACGCTGGCCGAGGAGCTGAACGTCATCACCACCAAGGCCGACACCTCGGTCAACGAGCCGTTCACGGTGGAACGCTTCCCCACGCTCATGCAGACCGTGGTGTTCGGGCACGAGGGCATCCCTGCCTCGCTGCTCGTCGAGGTGGACCCCGGCGGGACGACGGTGCTGTCCTCGCTCTCATCGCTCGGCGGCGACTACGAACGCGTGCTCCAGGAGTGGCTCGCCGCCACCTCCGACCGACTCCAGGCAGCCGTCGACAACGACGTGGTCACCTACCTCGGCGCGGCGTCGTTGCCCGAGCCCGCCGGCGGCAACGCCGCATATCTGGTGTACGCAGCGCCGATCGCACCGGTCGCCGAACAGGCGTCCGACGCAACGCGGCTGATGGTCGTCACGGTGTCGATCCCCGTGCTGCTCCGGTCGTCGCTCGCTCCCACGTTGGCCACGTCCGACGAGGCGTACGTCACGCTCTACACGGGCCTCGGTGCGGACACGTTGATCGTCACCAGCACTCGCGGCCAGGTCGAGCCGTTCACGCCGGTGGAGGTGC
>SXKB01000156.1 GCA_005778215.1 Actinomycetota bacterium
ACCCTCGTCGACGAGCTCGAGCGCCGCGACCTCACCACGGGCCTGGTGACGATGTGCACCGGCGGCGGCATGGCCACCGCCACCCTCATCGAACGCCTCTGACCCGGGGGCTGAGCCCTCAGCGCAGCGGGTCGAGCGACACCAGATCGGCGGTGTACTGCTCGGTGTAGATCACGTCGCCCACCAGATCGGACGGACTCTTCGACTCCTTGGTCGTGGTCATCCGCACCGGGAGGCCGTGTTCGTCGAGCCACCACTCGACGACCGTGCGTTCCCAGTACTGGTCCTCGTCGGCGATGTGCATGCGCACGTGGGTGGTGTCGACAGGGCTGCCGGCCACGGTGAGCAGCTCGCTGCCCACGACTTCCCACTCCGGCAGCCACAGTTGCTGGTCGATCGTGCACGCCAACGGCACCACCTCACGCGCCGCACCGTCGGAGGGCACCACCAGCACCTCGCGGTCGCACACGATCTCCTGTCGTTGGCCCACCCCGAAGAACTCGTGATAGGCCGCCGAGGTCGGCTGCAGCTCGATGCCTTCGAGGGTGGCACACAGACGGAACTCCTCGTACCGCTCCTTCAGCAGGTCCCAGCGCAGCAGCACCCCACACCCGTCGGGGGTGACGGTGAGCGTGGTCTCGGCCGGGTAGGCGTGCTCGGTGCCGCCCAACGAGTCGATCGTCTCGATGCCCACGGTGGCGTAGCGGTACACGCCCGGCGCGGGTGTGGTGGCGAGCGCGACAGCGGCAGTGGTGGTGCTCGCCGCGGCGGGGGCGGTGGTGGGGGCAACGGTGGTCTGCGCCCGGAACCGTTCGACGGCCTCGTCGGCGTCGACCATGCGTGCGGTGTCGTTCAGCAGCACACGGCTCACCACCACGGCGCCGCCGATCAGCGCGCCGAGGATGACGGTCGCGACGATCACTCGCCGTCGGACTCGGCTGTGCCCCACGAGCGCGAACCGTACTCCCTCCGCGGCGTGCGGAGGTTCAGCGCGCGGCCTTCTCCAGGCGGGCGGCGTCGATCACCGTGATGCGGCCTCGCGACAACGTGATGGCGCCGTCGGCCACCAACGCCTGCAGCACCTCGTTCGCCGTCTGCCGTGTGGTACCGCACAGGCCGGCCACGTCGTCCTGCGTGAGGGGAATGACGCCCTCGGGGAACACGTCGAGCAGGCGGTGCAAGGTGCGTGCGAGGCGGCGAGGCACCGGCAGGTACAACGCCTCGGTGAGCGCGGTGGTGAGCCGGCGCACCTGGTACAACGACGCACTCAGCAACACCTGGTCGATGCTCGGGTGCTGACTGCGCAACGTCTGGATGACGTCGCGGTGCAGGCTGAGTGTCTCGACCGCGTCGAGCGCCACGATGGTGGCCGACCGCGGTGTCTGGTCGATCACCGCGATCTCGCCGAACTGGCTGCCGGGGCCCATCACGCGCATGGTGGCGGTGTCGCCGGCCGGAGTGGTGACCCGCACTGCGACGTGCCCCTTGTCGATGAGGTACAGGGTGTCGCCGGGGTCGCCCTCGTGACAGATCGCCTCGCCGCGCTTGAACTTGCGGCGCCGCGCCGCCATCAGCACGGCGCGAGTGTCGGCCTCGTTGAGGCCTTCGAGCAGACTGAACTTCGTCACGTCCGGCCGTACCGCTGGCTCGGACGCGCCTGGCGCGGAATCATCGATGGCACGTTAGCCGTCAATGATGAGAGCGCTCACGCGGAGCCGTCAGGCCGTGGCGGCGCGAATGGCGTTGATGGTCTCGATGGCCGCGAGCGCCACGTCGGCACCCTTGTTGCCGGCCTTGCTGCCGGCGCGCTCGAGCGCCTGATCCATGGTGTCGACCGTGAGGATGCCGTTCGTGACGACCACATCGGTCTCCAACGCGAGCCGGGTGAGGCCGGCGGCACTCTGGTTGCACACCACCTCGAAGTGATACGTGGCCCCGCGCATCACAGCACCCAGTGCCACGATGGCGTCGTACCGGCCAGTGGCCGCGAGGGCCTTCGCCGCGGGCGGGATCTCCAGCGCGCCCGGTACCCAGACGGTGTCGATCTGCGTCTCGTCGACCCCGTGGCGCACGAGCGCGTCGCGCGCTCCCGCCTCCAGTCGTCCGACGATGAGGTCGTTGAACCGGCTGCACACCAGCGCGACTCGCAGTCCCTGGCCGTTCATGTGTCCGTGGAAGGTGGTCATCGTCAACTCTCAATCGTGGGGGTGGGCGCCGACGAGTGCGCTCGCCGGCCGGTCGTGCCCATGTCGGTCATGGATCTTGCGGTACTCGATGAGGTCGGCGATCGACACCAACGGCAGTCCGTGCGTACGGGCGAACACCTGCAGGTCGGGCAGGCGGGCCATGCGGCCGTCGTCGAGCGTGACCTCGCTGAGCACACCTGCGGCCGAACGGCCGCCGAGGCGGGCGAGATCGACCGCGGCCTCGGTGTGGCCCGGCCGCTCGATCACGCCGCCGGGCCGGGCGCGCAGGGGGAAGATGTGGCCGGGGCGGTTGAACATCGCCGGCGTGCTGTCGGGTGCGCCGAGGGCGCGCAGCGTGGCGGCGCGATCGGCGGCCGAGATGCCGGTGGTGGTGCCGATGGCCAGATCGACCGTGACCGTGAAGGCCGTACGGAACTGGTCGGCGTTCGCTGCGGGCGGCACCATCAGCGGCAGGTCGAGTTCGTCGCAGCGATCACCCGGCAGTGCGGCGCAGATGACGCCCGAGGTGTAGCGCACGAAGAAGGCGATGGCCTCGGGGGTGGCGGCGTCGGCGGCC
>SXKB01000019.1 GCA_005778215.1 Actinomycetota bacterium
GCCGGCCCAGAAGGTGCTGAACTGTTGGTATGGGCCACGGAGTAGACGCAGACCAGCGAGCCGCACTCGACGCACGACGAGTCGAGCTCGCAGCGCAGTACATCAAGCCGAGGGCCGAACGGCCCGCCAGCACGGCTCGGGGCGTGCACCATGCGGCGCACATCTGCAGCGACGTGGAGCGCACGGTGCAGTTCTACGACGGGCTGCTCGGCTTCCCGGTCATCGAGATGTTCGAGAACCGCGACTACGAGGGCTCCACGCACTTCTTCTTCGATCTCGGCCACGGCAACTGCTTGGCCTACTTCGACCTGCCCGGCCTCGACCTCGGCGAGTACGCCGAGGTACTGGGTGGCCACCACCACCTCGCCATCTCGATGGAGCGCAGCGAGTGGGAGGCGGCGAAGGCACGCCTCGACGCGGCCGGCGTGGAGTACGCCCACGTCGACGGGTCGTCGCTGTACTTCCGCGGCCCCGACGGCGAGCGCCTCGAACTGATCAGCGACCCCCTCGGGGAGATGTACGGCAAGTCCGTCGGCTGAGCCCGGCACGAGCACCGCTACCTCGGCCACTCGCCTACCATCCCGGCATGGAATTCCACTTCGCCACCGTCTGGGAATCACTCGCCGACCAACTCGCCGATCTCACCGCAGTGGTGCACGGCACCCGCCGGTTCACGTGGAAGGAGTACGACGAGCGCGCCGCTCGCGTGGCCGCTGCGTACACCGCCGCCGGACTCGGCCCCGACAGCAAGATCGGCCTCTACCTCTACAACGGCAACGAGTACCTCGAGGCCCACTACGCCGCGTTCAAGATGCGCGGCGTCCCCATCAACGTGAACTACCGCTACCTCGACGAGGAGCTGGTGTACCTGCTCGACAACGCCGACGCCGAGGCGCTCGTGTTCCACTCGTCGCTCGGCGATCGCGTCGACCGCATCCGTGAGCGCCTGCCGAAGCTGAAGCTGCTCATCGAGGTCGACGACGGCGGCACCGGGCAGGTGGCGGTCGCTCGCCGGTACGAGGAGGTGGTGGCCAGCCACGAGCCGATGCCGCGCATCACCCGCGACGAAGCCGACGTCTACATGCTCTACACGGGTGGCACCACCGGCATGCCGAAGGGCGTGATGTATTCGATGGGCGACATCACCCGTGCGTTCGCACAGCTCGGCTTCCCGCTCATCGGGCTCACCCCTCCCGAGACGGCCGACCAGATCGCCGAACTGGTGAAGGGCGTGCTCGACACCGGCAACCGCATCATCTCCATGCCCTGTGCACCGCTCATGCACGGCACCGGCGTGTGGCTCGGCGCGATGATCCCGCAGCTCGCCGGGGCCGCCGTGGTCACGCTGGAGAGCCGCTCGCTCGACGCCGACGAGATCCTCGGCACCGTGCAGCGCGAGGGCATCACCAACATGACCATCGTCGGTGACGCGTTCAGCAAGCCGCTCATCAAGGCCATCGACGAGGCCGCCGCCGCGGGCCACCCGTACGACACCTCGAGCCTGAAGATGATCATCTCGTCGGGCGTGATGTGGACCGCCGAGGTGAAGGAGGCGCTGCTCGATCGCATCGAGCAGGCCATCCTCCTCGACGCCATCGGTTCGTCGGAGGGCTCGATGGGCAGCAGCGTCACCATGAAGGGCCTGCCGCCCAGCACCGCGAAGTTCACCCGCAACCCCACCACGAAGGTGTTCACCGACGACGACCGCGGGGTGGAAGCAGGCTCCGACGAAGTGGGCATGGTGGCCGCAGGTGGCGCGATGGTGCCGATCGGCTACTTCAAGGACCCCGAGAAGTCGACGCGCACGTTCCGCACCATCGACGGCGTGCGCTACTCGTTCCCCGGCGACATGGCGCAGGTGGCCGCCGACGGCTCGCTCGTCCTGCTCGGCCGCGGCAGCCAGGTCATCAACTCGGGCGGCGAGAAGATCTTCCCCGAGGAGGTGGAGGAAGCCGTGAAGCGCGTCGATGGTGTGGTCGACTGCCTCGTCGTGGGCATCGAGGACGACCGCTTCGGCCAGGCCGTCACGGCCATCGCGTCACTCGCCGACGGCGCCCAGCCCGACGAGGCGTCGATCATCGCCGGCGTGAAGGGCGACCTCGCCCACTACAAGGCGCCGAAGCGGGTGGTGTTCGTCAGCCAGGTACCGCGCGCCCCCAACGGCAAGGCCGACTACAAGGCCGCCAAGCAACTCGCGTACGACGCGCTCGGCCTCGGCGAGTGACCCCTCCGCGGCGCGCTCAGGCGCCGGCGGTGAGCTTCGACTCGAAGAAGGCGAGGACCTGCTCGACGCTGGCATCGTCGCGCTGCTCGGTGAGCACCGAGTGGTCGCTCTTCGCGCTGCTGGGCAACTCGACCGCGATGAACGCGTCCCCCAGCAGGTGGCGCAGCGTCTCGAACCGCGTGCCCACCAACTTGTCGCCGGTGTAGCGCAGGCCCAGCACCTGGCAGCCCTCGGCGGCACGACGGGCCACCACGAGCGCGTCGTCGGGCGACAGGTTCAGGTCGGCGCCACGGTCCTTCTTGCCGACCGCGAACGGCATCGACGGCTGGCTGAGCACCGGCGCCACCATGATGTCGTCGACCATCATCGCCAGCGCGAAGCCGCCGCTGAAGCACATGCCCACGGCGCCCACGCCCGGGCCACCGACCTCCTGATGGAGGTTGCGGGCCAGCGCACGCAGCCAGCCGATGATGGGCGACGTCTGGTTCATCGCCCAGCTGGAGAACTCGCGGGCGATGCACACCTTGGTCATCGAGGATGCGATGTACCCGTTCGACACCTCACGGCCGGGCGTGCCGACGAGCGACGGCATCAGCACGGTGAAGCCGCGATCGACCACCTCGTTCGCGAACTGGGTGACCTTCGGCGTGATGCCGGGGATCTCGTGCACCACCACCACACCAGGCCCGGTACCACGGCGATACACGTCGCGGGTGAACCCGGCGGCCGAGAACTCGCTCTTGGTCCACCCGGCGAGCACGTCGGTGGTCATGACAGCCTCCTCACGGCGGCGAGGGCGCGCTCGGCGAGCCCCTCGGTGCCGGTCTTGAACGATTCGATCTCGATGCCCTCCTGGTTGCCCATGGCACCGTGGAGGTAACGGGCGTACACGCCCTCGCTGATGACGGCGAGACGCCAGCAGCCGAACGCGACGTAGTAGTCGATGTCGCTGAGGTCGCGGCCGGTGCGGGTGGCGTAGCGCTCGAGCAGATCGGCGTACGGCACGAACCCGCCGCCTGGCGTGGGGTCGTTGGTGCGCAGGTTCGCGGCCTCGCCGTCGTACCAGTACACGCCCAGGTAGCCGACGTCGGCGAGCGGATCACCCAGCGTGCACAGTTCCCAGTCGAGCACCGCGGCGATGCGGCCCTGCTCGGTGTCGACCAGGCAGTTGCCGAAGCGGAAGTCGCCGTGCGCGATGGACACGCCCTGCTGCACCGGCAGGCGGTCGCGCAGCCGCTTCGCCACCTCGTCGATGGCCGGCAACTCGCGGGTCTTCGACTGCTCCCACTGCGTGCTCCATCGCTTCACCTGACGCTCGATGTAGCCCTCGCGCTTGGCGAGGTCGCCGAGGCCGACGGCGTCGACGTCGACCGCGTGCAGATCGGCGAGCACGTCGATGAGGTGATGACTGGCCGCCACGCGGTGCTCGGGGGTGAGCAGCGCCGCCTTCTCGGGCGAGTCGAGCACCACCCCGTCGACGAACGCCATCACGTAGAACGGCGCGCCGTTCACGGCATCGTCGGTGCACACGCCCAGCGCCGGCGGCACCGGCACGGTGGTGGTGCCCACGGCAGCGATGATGCGGTGCTCACGGGCCATGTCGTGCGCCGTGGCCAGCACGTGACCGAGTGGTGGACGACGCAGCACGAACCGCGCACCGTCGGCACCGGTGACCCGGAACGTGAGGTTCGAGCGGCCGCCTGCGATGAGGTCGAACGTGAACGGCGCCACGGCACCCGGGATGTTGGCCTGCAACCAGGCGGAAACGCGGTCGATGTCGATGCCCTGCACGGGCGTCACCGTAGTGAACCTCAGCCGGGGCGACCGACCCCGACGACCTTGCCCCACCGCACCGGCACCAGCGAGACCGTCTTGCCGGTCTGCGGCGCGTGCACCATCATCCCGTTGCCGACGTAGAGGCCGACGTGTCCGATGGGCGAGTAGTAGAAGATGAGGTCGCCGGGCTGTGCCTGGTCCTTCGACACGCGAGCCACGGCGCCGTACTGCGCCCGGCTCTGGTGCGGCAGGTACACGCCGGCACGACCCCAGGCCCACTTGGTGAGACCGGAGCAGTCGAACGCCACGCCGGGCGACTCGGCAGCGAACTTGTAGGGCACACCGAGCTGGCTGTAGGCGGCCGACACGGCGACGCCCGCCTTGCCCGACACCGGCGGTGCCGTGGGCTTGGGCGGCGCGGGCGTGGTGCCACCGCCGCTGCCCGAACCCGATCCGGTGTCGCCGCCCGTGTTGCCACCGCCGCCGCGACCGGGCGACGTGGTGCCGCCACCGGTGTTGCCACCCGTGGCCGGTGCCGGCTGGTTGGCCGCCGCTGCTGCGGCGGCGGCTGCATCGGCAGCGGCTTCGCGGCGGGCCATCTCGGCCTCCACCTGCGCCTTGCCGTACGCGGCTTCGGCAGCCGCGAGCTTCTGTTCGTACGCCACCTGGAGCTGTTCGAACTCGGCCTGCTTCTGTTCGAGCGTGGTGACCAGCTGCGCGGCTTCGTCGAGCTTGCGCTGCAGGTTGGCCTGTTCGTCGTTGAGCTCGTCGACCAGCAGCTGCAGGTCGTCGGCGGTGGCCTCACCCGTGTCGAGCGCCACGCGCCCGAGGGCGGCCTTCTGCTCGGCGGCGCTGTAGGTGCTGGCGTCGGAGAACAGCGGGCTCAGGGCCGTGCTGCCGCCACTGGTGAACTTGGTGACCGCCAGGTCCTGCAGCACTTGCTGCACGGCACCCAGCTCGGCCGACATCTGATCGACCTTCGCCTGCGAGACCGCGATCTCCTCGTCGAGTTCGGCCTTGCGGTCCTGTGCGGCGCCGTAGTCCTCGTCGAGCTGCCCCATCTGATCGACGAGGTTGTCGAGTGCGTCCTGCGCGGCCTCGAGCGACTGCTCGGCCTCGGCGACGCCGGCGGCCTTCACGATCTGCGGGCCGCCGATGAGACCGGCAGCGAGTGCGGTGGCGACGAGCAGGGAACGAAGGGGTCGGCGGGACATGACTCGAACAGGTTACCAATGTTACGAAAGGGTTGCGAAGCGGCTGGGGGCATCCGCGGAAGATGACCCTGTGACCAGGGGTGTCACAACCGGTCGCCTACTCCCAC
>SXKB01000157.1 GCA_005778215.1 Actinomycetota bacterium
AAGAGCACGCCCTTCGCCGCACAGATGGCCGCCGAGAAGGCTGCCCGCGCCGCGATGGAGCACGGTCTCCGCCGCGTCGAGGTGCAGGTGAAGGGCCCCGGCTCGGGCCGCGACACCGCCGTCCGCAGCATCCAGAACACCGGCATCGAGGTCACCTCGATCAAGGATGTCACCCCCGTCCCCCACAACGGCTGCCGTCAGCCCAAGCGTCGCAGGACCTGATCCCATGGCTCGTTACACCGGACCGAAGGTGCGCGTCTCGCGCCGCCTCGGCATCAACATCTACGAGAACGAGAAGGGCCGCAAGGCGCTCGATCGCCGCCCCTTCCCGCCCGGCGCCCACGGCCGTACCCGCCGCCGCAACGCCGGCAGCGAGTACCTCGCCCAGCTGCAGGAGAAGCAGAAGGCGAAGTACATCTACTGCGTCCTCGAGCGTCAGTTCCGCAACACCTACGAAGAGGCCGTGCGTCTGCAGGGCCCGACGGGTGAGAACCTGCTCCGTCTGCTCGAGCAGCGTCTCGACAACATCGTGTACCGCGCCGGCTGGGCCTCCACCCGTCCGCAGGCCGGTCAGTTCGTCAGCCACGGCCTCATCCAGGTCAACGGCAAGCGGGTCGACATCCGCAGCTACCGCGTGAAGAAGGGCGACGTCATCTCGTTGTCCCCGAAGGCGCAGGCGATGATCGTCATCCAGCACAACCTCGACGTCCTCGACCGCTCGGTCGTGGGTTGGCTCGAGGTCGGCGATGGTGGGAAGCAGGTCACGGTTCGCGACCTTCCCCAGCGCGAGCACATCGACGTGCCCGTGCGTGAATCGCTCATCGTCGAGTTGTACTCGAAGTAATCCGGCCACCTTCCCCGTCCCAGAGGCAGACCTCATGCTCGTCATTCAGCGTCCCACCGTCGAGGCCCTCGGCGAAGACCACCCCAGCCGCCAGCGGTTCGCCGTCGGCCCGCTCGAGCCCGGCTTCGGCCACACCATCGGCAACTCGCTGCGCCGCACGCTGCTCAGCAGCATCCCCGGCGCGGCCATCACCTCGGTCCGTTTCGACGATGCGTTGCACGAGTTCGACACCATCGCGGGCATCGCGGAGGACGTCACCGACATCATCCTCAACATCAAGGACATCGTGGTCACCTCGACGTCCGAGGAAGAGGTCACGCTGCGTCTCGACGTGCGTGGTCCGGCCGAGATCACCGCGGGCGACATCAAGTGCCCGAGCGAGATCGAGATCCTGAACAAGGACCTCCACCTCGCCACGCTCAACGGCAAGGCCCGTCTGGCCGTCGACCTCACGGTCGGCCGTGGCCGTGGCTACCTGAGCAGCGACCGCGACGCCCAGAACCGCACCATCGGTGTGGTGCCGGTCGACGCGATCTTCTCGCCGGTCCGCCGCGTGATGTTCGAGATCGAGCCCACCCGCGTGGAGCAGAGCACGAACTACGAGCGTCTGGTGCTCGACATCCAGACCGACGGCAGCATCACGCCGCGCGAAGCCCTGGCCTCGGCCGGCGCCACGCTGCGTTCGCTGGTCGACCTGGTGGCGAACCTCAGCGACGAGCCGCAGGGCCTCGAGCTCGGTGAAGTGGCCAGCACGGCCAACACCTCGCCCGACCTCGACCTGCCCATCGAAGACCTCGATCTGTCGGAGCGCCCGCGCAACTGCCTGAAGCGCGCCCAGATCAACACGGTGGGCGAACTGCTCACCAAGACCGAAGACGACCTGCTGAACATCACCAACTTCGGGCAGAAGAGCCTCGACGAAGTGAAGCAGAAGCTCGACGAGCGCGGCCTCACGCTGCGCGGCTGAGCAGAGATCTGTAAGAGGAGAGAGAAGTCATGCCTGCAACCCCTCGCCGGGCCCGCAACTTCGGCGGTAGCTCGCAACACCAGAAGCTGATGATGGCCAACCTGGCCGCATCGCTCATCGCTGCGGAGGCGATCGTCACCACCGAGGCCAAGGCCAAGGCGCTGCGTCCCATCGCGGAGAAGCTCATCACCAAGGCCAAGAAGGCTCAGGAAGAGGGCCCGATGCGCGTGCACCGCATCCGCCAGATCCAGGGCTACCTGGGCGACAAGGAGATGACGCACAAGCTCGTCACCGATGTGGCCCCTCGTTACAGCGAGCGCAACGGTGGTTACCTGCGCATCCTGAAGCTCGGTCCGCGTCAGGGCGACAACGCCCCGATGGCGCGCGTCGAACTCGTCTGATCCGTCGCTGATCTCGCTCGAGGAGCGGTGCCCTGCGGGGCGCCGCTCTTCGTCGTTTTCAGGCGCTCAACGCCCGGCGCGGCGCGCAGTGGGCCGCGCCGGCCTGGGCCACGTGCACCGTCTCGTCGAACCAGCGCACGGGCGAGCCGTCGACGCCGTAGCGCGCCACGAGATCGGCGCGCCGTTCGTCGAGCGTGATCGACTCGCCGTGCGGTCCGGTGGTGCGATCCACGTAGGTGAGCACCTCCACCAGCACCGGGTCGGCCTGCCACATGTCGAGGTGGGCGACGCCGCGGTCACGGGCCTCTTCGAGCGCCCCGGAGTGGTGTGCCACGAGGGGTGCGACGTCGTGCAGTCCGATGTCGTCGAGGAAACGGGCGCCGACGAAACCGTGCGGCTCGAGGTTCTCCGGATCGATGGCGCGTCCGATGTCGTGCAGCAGCGCCGCCAGTTCGAGGGTCTCGAACCGATCGTCGTCGAGCCATCGCAGTTCGTGGCGGCGACCGCTCGCCACGCGGTGCCACACGGCGCGGGAGTGCCACATGCGTGCCGGCGTCGAGGCGAAGGCCTCGTCGAGCCAGTGCAGCCACGTGCCGGCGTCACGCAGCCCGGTGCGAGGCGCGGCCAGGCTGCGGAGTTGGCGTCCGGGGCGGTCGGCGTGCACGTCGTCGAGGATAGCCGCGCGTCGAGGCGGTCCGAAACGGGCGCGCAGTCCTCTGCCCGATGCCGCCGTAACCTTGGGACTCGTGCCCCGCCGCGCCCGACATCCGATCGCCGTGCTGGCCGTGCTGGCACTCGTGCCGGCCGCCGCGCTGGGTGGGCTGTACGTGTTCGCCGACGGGCGGGTGGAGGACGTGGCGGTGCCGGTGAGCACCACCACGACGGCCGGTACGGCGGCAGCGACCACCTCCACCACGTTGCGCACGCCGCTCATGTCGGTGCGCCGCTCGCCCACGCCACTGGCGGTCGACCGCCGTGAGGACGTGCTGCTGGATTCGGTGCAGACCCTCGCCTCCAGCGTCGACGCGGTGTCGTGCATGGCCATCGGCATCGACGACCGGCTGGTGGCCGGCACCAACACCGCCTCGCCCGTGATTCCCGCCAGCAATCTCAAGGTCGTGGTCGCCGCGGCTGCCGTGGAGTTGCTGGGCGCCGGCACCGTGTTCACCACCCGCGTGGTGGGACCCGCCCCGGTGAACGGGGTGATCGAGGGCGACGTGCATCTCGTGGGCGGTGGCGATCCGGTGCTGAGCGAGGCGTGGTACACCGAACCCTCGGCCACCAGGAAACGGCCGCCACTCCACGCCACCAGTGCGGAGGCGTTGGCCGACGCGCTGGTCGCCGCCGGTGTCACCACCATCAACGGGTCGATCGTGGGCGATGGCACGCGGTACGACGACGAACTGCACCCACCGGGGTGGAGCGACGACATCCGGGCCACCGTCGACGGAGTGCCAGTCGGCGCGCTCGTGATCGACGACTCCATCACGCAGGCGGGGGGCATCAACAGCGACCCCGCCGCCAGCGCCGCCTCTGCGTTCCGCCGCATGCTGCGCGATCGCGGCGTCGAGGTGGTCGGCAAGATCACCACCGGCGTGGCGCCCGAAGGAGCCGGGGTGCTGGCCACGGTCACCTCGGCGCCGCTGAGCGACATCGTGAACGAGATGCTCGCCACCTCCGACAACCTCACGGCCGAGATGCTCGTGAAGGAGATCGGCCTCACGGTCTCGGGTCAGGGCACCCGCGAGGCAGGGATCGCCGCCATCACCACGAAGCTCACCGAATGGGGTCTGCCGGCCGGCAGCGTGGTGCTCACCGACGGCTCGGGCCTGTCGCGCGACAACCGCCTCACCTGCGCTGCGCTGCTCGCCGTGCTGCAGCGTGGTTCGGCCACCGACGTGGTGGGCGCGGGCCTCGCGGTCGCAGGACAGGACGGCTCCACGCTCGACGGCAAGTTCGAGGAGGCGGGACTCGCCGGGGTGCTGCGCGCCAAGACCGGCAGCCTGCGCGAGGTGAAGGCGTTGTGCGGCTACTTCCCGGCGGGTGACGGTGAGGTGGCCTTCGTGCTCATCCTCAACGGGCCGTCGGCGGCGGCGTTCGACGGCACCTGGCAGCTGCTCGGCCAGGCGCTCCAGGCCGTCGCCGCGGCGCCGACGTCCGAGGCGCTGGCACCGGCACAGCCCTAGGCTGCAGCCATGTCCCGCCGAGCCCGGCTCACCGTCGCGTACGTCGGCACCGATCTGCACGGCTTCGCCGAGGCCGACGGTGTGCGCACCGTCATGGGCGAGCTGCGTGGCGTCATCGAGAAGGTGGTCCGCCAGCCGGTGTCGCCCGTCGGCGCCGGCCGCACCGATGCCGGTGTGCACGGGTGGGGCCAGGTGGTGAGCCTCGATCTGCCCGACGACACCGACCTCGCCGATCTGCAGCGCCGCATCAACCGGCTGTGCCCGCCGGCCATCTCGGTGCGCGAACTCGCCTGGACCGACGATCCGGAGTTCAGTGCTCGGTTCAGTGCGCTGTGGCGGCACTACCGCTACCACGTGCTCAACTCGCCGATCCCCGATCCGTTCCTGGCGGCGACGGCATGGCACGTGCCCCGGCCGTTGAACCTGTGGGCCATGCAACTGGCATGCGACCCGTTGATCGGCGAGCACGACTTCGCGTCGTTCTGCCGTCGGCCGAAGGTGGCCGACGATGCCACGCCGCCGTCGCTGCGCCGGCGGGTGATCAGCGCAGAGTGGCGGGCCGTCCCCGACGACCGGCAAGGTCTGCTGCGGTTCGAGATCCGCGCCAACGCCTTCTGCCACCAGATGGTGCGGTCCATCGTCGGCACGCTGGTCGACGTCGGGCTGGGCAAGATCCACGCCGGCGACGTGCGCGGCATCCTCCTCCAGCGCGACCGGCGGGCGGTGACCACGGTGGCCCCGCCGCACGGTCTGGTGCTGTGGGAAGTCGGTTATCCGGTCGCGAACGACGCTTCACGGTCGTCCACCGCCGAATCCGCGACGATTTCGGGGTCCTGAGCCCGGTTTTCCGCGCGTTCCTGCCCTGGTCGATTGTCGTTGCCGTCGCGACGCCCGTATCATTGCACGGTTCCTCGGGCGCCCTTCGGGCTGCCCGCACGTTCGAAGGTTCGTACATGAGCACCACGTATTCACCGAAGGCCAGCGAGATCACCCGCGCATGGCACGTCATCGACGCCGAGGGCATGGTGCTCGGCCGTCTGTGCACCGAGGCCGCCCGCGTCCTGCGTGGCAAGCACAAGCCGACGTTCGCACCGCACATCGACACCGGTGACCACGTCATCATCATCAACGCCGACAAGGTGGTGCTCACCAAGGGCAAGGCCGGCGCGAAGCGCGTGTGGCGCCACACCGGCTACCCGGGCGGCATCAAGAGCGAGTCGTACCAGGAACTGCTCGGCCGCGACGCCGCGCAGGCGGTGCGCAACAGCGTGAAGGGCATGCTGCCCCACGGCCCCCTCGGCCGTCAGCAGATCAAGAAGCTGAA
>SXKB01000158.1 GCA_005778215.1 Actinomycetota bacterium
CCTGCGGCGACGTCGACTGGCGTGCCGTCGGTGCGATGGTGCGTCGCCTCCACTCGCTCCCCGCGGACGCCGTCGACGGGCTCCCGTGGTGCGGCGACTTCCCGCACTGGCAGGTCGACTCGTTGCTCGCCGACCTGCGCGACGACATCGACGAGGCGGCACTCGCAGGCCTCGACGCGTGCCTCGTTCGTTGGTCGGGTTGGCGTGATCAGATGCGTGATCACCTCGTGGCGTGCCACGGCGACATTCATCCCGGCAACGTGATGCAGTCGGCGGACGGCCCGGTGCTCATCGACTGGGATCTGCGCTGCCTGGCCCCGGCGGGTTGGGATCACGGCCCGATGCTGCAGTGGAGTGAACGGTGGACCGACCGTTGGGGTGGAGGACCGCACGCGTACGACCACTTCGCCGAAGGGTACGGGCGTTCACTTCGCGACGACTGGATGACGGGTGCGCTCGCCGCGATGCGGATGGTGATCGCCACGCTGATGCGCGTGCGTGCCGGCCGCACCGACGTGGTGGCTGCGGCGGAGGCCGAGCGGCGGTTGCGCTACTGGCGCGGCGACCCGAACGCCCCCCTCTGGACTCCGCAGTAGTCAGTGGGGTTGGCAGGTCGGGCAGTAGTAGCAGGCCCGTCCACCGAGTTCGACGGTCTGCACCGGCGTCCCGCACCGCAGGCACACGTCGCGGTGGTACACGTACGTGGTCTCCCCACGGCGGTGGTGGCCCTTCTTCACCCGCATCTCGCTGCGATCCACCGTGATGATGCGATTGTCCTTCACACCTTGGCGCAGCATCGACACCGTGGTGGTCCAGATGGCGTGCAGCTCGGCGTCGTCGAGGTCGGTGCCGGGTCGCGTGGGGTGGATGCCGTTCACGAACAGCGCCTCGGCGCGATACACGTTGCCCACACCGGCGAGCACCTTCTGATCGAGCAGCAGCTGCCCGATGGGTTGTTTGCTCTTGCGGATGCGATCCATGGCGAGCTGTGGCTTGGCATCACGGCGCAGCGGATCGGGGCCCAGCCGACGCACCACGGCGTCGCGGTCGTCGGCGGTGCCGATGCTGCAATCGGTGGGGCCGGCGAGGTCGACCGTGCCGAGCTCGGTGACCATCCGCATGCGGACCATGCCCACGGGCTCGGGCGACTCGGCGCCACGAGCCACACGGAACTTGCCGAACAGCCCGAGGTGCACGTGGCCGACGAGGCCGTTCGCGTACCAGTAGAAGAGGTGCTTCCCGTACGCCTCGATGCGCTCGAGCACCACACCGTCGACCAGTGCGGCGTCACTGGCGAAACGTCCCTGTGGGGACGAGACCGACACGGGTCGGCCGGTGAGCAAGGGCGTGTGGTCCTTGGCGATTCGATGAATGGTGTGGCCTTCGGGCATGGCGGTCGTGACGCTACGGTGAGGCGGCGTGAAACTCCACTTGAACGACGAGGAACTGGCGACGTGCGTCAGTTGCGGGCTGTGCCTGCCGCACTGCCCCACGTTCCGCGTCACCGGCGAGGAGGCGCTGTCGCCCCGTGGGCGCATCGCGGCCATCCGCGCCGTGCACCTCGAGGACGCACCGGTCACGCCCGAGTTCGTGGCGTTCATGGAGACCTGCGTGCAGTGCCGCGGGTGCGAACCGGCTTGCCCGTCGGGCGTGCCGTACGGCCACCTGCAGGAGGGGGTACGTGAGACGTTGGCGGCGCAGCACCGCGTCACCCCGCGGTGGCAGCGGCTCGGCTACTCGTTCCTGCCGCGCCATCGGATGCTGCTGCTCGGTTCGTCGGCGTTGGCGGTGGCGCAGCGCCTGCGACTCGTGCCGAAGTCGGTCGGCCTGCCGCGGTTGCCGTTGCGCCGTGGGGTGGCGGTGCGGTCGACGGGCGACGAGGTGTGGATGTTCACCGGCTGTGTGATGGACGCCTGGATGCGCGACACCCATCGCAGCACCACGGCCGTGCTCGACCACCTCGGCATCTCCTACCGAACGCCCGGCACCGGCGGTGGCTGCTGTGGCGCGTTGCACACGCACGCTGGGCTCACCGACGACGCTCGGTCACTCGCTCGTCGGGTGATGGCCTCGATGCCGGGTGATGCGCCCATCGTGGTGAACTCGGCCGGCTGCGGCGCGGCGTTGAAGGAGTACGGCCATCTGCTCGGCACGCCGGAGGCCGTTGCCTTCAGTTCCCGCGTGAAGGACGTGCACGAGTTCCTCGCCGACCATGTGCACCGCCTTCGGCCCGCCCGCCATGTGGGACGGGTGATCGTGCAGGACCCCTGCCATCTGCGCCACGTGCAGAAGGCGCACCTCGCCGTGCGCACCGTGCTCGCGTCGGTGGCGGAACTGGTGGAACTCGACGACGACGGCGTGTGCTGCGGTGCCGGGGGCGCCTACTCGGCGATGCAACCTGAACTGGCCGGGCAGATTCGCGACCGCAAGCTCGAGGCCATCGCCCGCGCCGGTTCGGGCGTGGTGGCAAGTGCCAACCCCGGCTGTGCGATGCATCTCGCCGCTGCAGGGCTCGTGGTGCGCCATCCCATCGATCTGCTGGCGTCGGCGCTGTGAGCG
>SXKB01000159.1 GCA_005778215.1 Actinomycetota bacterium
ATGTTCGGGGTGCGGTACCCCATCTGGCCACGACTGTTGTAGCTGATGTTCCACCAGCCGATGTCGTCGCCCCACAGGATCAGGATGTTCGGTTTCGACGTCGCCATGAATTCCCCTTCGGACAGCGCTGCCGGCGCGGATGCGCGGCACTCCTAGTGTCGCATCTTCGCCCGAACCCGGCAGCACGAGCATCATCCTCGAGGGGTGAACCGACAGTACGATCGGCGCATCATGAGCGACGCCCCCGTCTCCTTCCCCGCGATGACGGCGTGGCCGGCCGACGCGCCACCCGGCTTCCACCTGCTGTCGAAGCCCAGCGGCTCCACGTGCAACATCGACTGCACGTACTGCTTCTTCCTGTCGAAGGAGGCGCTGTACCCCAACGACAAGAGCCGCATGTCGGCCGAGACGCTCGAGAACTACATCCGCCAGCTGCTCGAATCGCACCGGGCGTCGAACGTCACCGTGGCCTGGCAGGGTGGCGAGCCCACCCTGATGCGGGTGGAGTTCTTCCGCAGAGCCATGGCGCTCGTCGAGCAGTACCGGCGACCCGACCAGGTGATCGAGCACACGTTCCAGACCAACGGCATCCTGCTCGACGACGAGTGGTGCGAGTTCTTCCGCGAGCACGGCGTGCTGGTGGGCCTCAGCGTCGACGGACCCCGTGAGCTGCACGACTCGTACCGGCTCGACCGCCAGGGCCGTGGCACGTTCGACCGGGTGATGAACGGCTGGCGCACGCTGCGCAATCACGGCGTGGAGTTCAACGTGCTGTGCACCGTCAACGCCGCCAACGAGCGCCACGGCCGGCACGTGTACCGCTTCTTCCGCGACGAACTGGGCGCGAAGTGGATGCAGTTCATCCCCATCGTCGAACGCGCCAGCGAGGAGACCCTGGCCATCGCCAACCAGGGCTGGAGCGTTCGCGAGGACGGCCGCAAGCGGCTGCTCTACACGCAGTCCGGCAACCTGGTCACCGAACGATCGGTGGGTGGCGAACGCTACGGCGACTTCCTCATCGACATCTTCGAGGAATGGGTGCGCCACGACGTGGGCACGGTGTTCGTGCAGATGTTCGACGTCACGCTCGAGGCGTTCTTCGGCCGCCACCTGCTGTGCATCCACGCACCCACCTGCGGCTACGGCCCGGCCCTCGAGCACAACGGCGACCTGTACAGCTGCGACCACTTCGTCGAGCCCGACTACCTGCTCGGCAACATCAACCAGACGCACATGGTGGAGCTGATCTCGAAGCCCGAGCAGCGCACGTTCGGGCAGAACAAGCGCGATCTCCTCACCGCGCAGTGCCGCGACTGCAAGGTGCGACACCTGTGCAACGGTGGCTGCCCGAAGGACCGGTTCGTCACGTCGCGCGAGGGCGAGGCCGGACACAACTACCTGTGTGCGGGGCTCGAGAAGTTCTTCATGCACACCGGCCCGGCGTTCTCGTCGATGGCGCAGCTGCTGCAGCGCGGTGCTGCGCCCGCCGACGTGATGGCGGCGGTGAAGGCCGACGACGACCGTCTCGGCGCCTACCGACCGTGCCCCTGCGGTAGCGGGGAGAAGTTCCGGTTCTGCCATGGCCCGAAGGCCGCGCCGTCACCCTTCTCGGCCGTCACCCCGGCCTGAGCCGGTGCCCCGGTCGACCGACACCAGCACCGCACCGATCATCCGCAGCCGGTCGAGCACCCCGTTCAGACCAGCCTGGTCGACCTCGCGGGTGCGCAACGACGTGTGCCCGGCATCGCAGTCGATCTCGAGGTCGCGGAACATGGACGCGGTGACCTCGTCGAACTCGCCTTCGACAGTGATGCGATAGGTGGAGGTGGGCATCCAGGGTCCTTCCGCGACGACGGACCCGAGTGTGCGCCCTGCGGAATCGCCGAGGCATCACCCCGCTGAGGTGATCTCGCGACGCGAACCACACCTAGGCTGCGGCACGTGGCCGGCGACGAACTGCATCTCCCCACCGCCACCCGGCCACCGGTGTTCGCCCGCACCAAGTTCCTCGCGCCGCCGCCACGCGACACTGCCGTCCACAGGACCACGCTTCTCCCCCGCCTCGCCGAGGCCGAAGCCACCCCGGTGACGTTGGTGGTCGGTTCGCCTGGCAGCGGGAAATCGTCGCTGTTGTCGGAGTGGTTCCACGCCACCGACGACGGAACCAACGCATGGCTGGCGGCCGACCGAGGCGACGGCGACCCCACCCGGTTCTGGCAGGGCTTGATCCGAGCCGTGCAGCAGGTCGATCCACGCTTCGGTGTGGAGGCAGCCGACATGATCACCCTCGATGGTGGCCTGAGCAGCGATGTGTTCGAAGCGCTCCTCGCCGACGACGCCGGTGCCGACGAGCGCGTCCACCTCGTGATCGACGACTTCCACCTCGTGGCCTTCGACGCAGCGGAGCAACTGTTCGGGCTCGTCGAGCGTGGATTGTCGAACACGCGACTGCTCCTCGGCAGCCGGAGCGACCCCGTCGGTATCCACCGCCTACGACTCGGCAACACCGTCCACGAGGTGCGCGAGGCCGATCTGCGGTTCGATCACGACGAGACGCGACGGCTGGTCGCAGCCCTCGGCGTGGACCCGTGCTCGATCGATGTGGATGCATTGCACCGTCGCACCGAAGGCTGGGCGGCAGGTGTCCAGATGGCCACGGTCGCGCTGCTCGCGGCCGAGGACCCCGCTGCGCTGCTTCGTGAACTCACCGGCAGCACCCAGACCATCGCCGGTTACCTGACCGCCGAGGTGCTGGCCACTCAGCCGGTCCATGTGCAACGGTTCCTCGAGGACACGTGCATCGTCGACGAACTCGACGCCGAGATGGTCAGGGCCCTGGTCGAGCCGCTCGACGACGCGCCGCGTGTGACCCTTGCCCAGGTGGAGCATGCGCACCTGATGCTGTCGCGCATCGACGGTGGCGGCACCGTCTTCCGCTACCACCACCTCTTCGGCGAGATGCTGCGGCATCGACTTCACGCCACCGACCCGGAGCGGTTCCGTCGCCAGCACCAGCGGGCGGCAGCACATCTCGTGGCCACCGACGACGTGAACGCTGCCATCCGCCATCTCTGGCAGGCCGGCCTGGTCGGCCAGGCGGCGGCGTTGATGCGTGCTCGCATGGTGGATGTGCTGTCCACGCCGGGCATGCCGCCGCCCTTCGATGCGCGGGCACTTCCGACCGAGGACCAGGTCGCCGGAGCACCCGGCGACGCCGTCGGATTCGCCGTGGGTCTGCTGGTCAACGGCCAGGCGCTCCAGGCCGCCCGACTGCTCCGCCTCGCCGAGTCAGCGGCGATCGAACGTGCTGCTCCGCCGCTCGATCTGTTGCAGATGTGGGGCACACGCACCGCCGCGGAGTTGATCATCGGCGCGACGGCCGAGTCGGTGCACTGCGCGCGGTCCATCCGCGGACTCGTGCTCAGCGGAGCGGTCGATCGCGACGACTGGAGCAACGTGTCGCTGCACTTCGGCGCCCGAGCCGCCGTGTGGGAGGGCGAACTCGACCTGGCCGACGACCTCCTCTCCATGTCGGGCGACGCCACCGACCCGCGCATCGGTCGGATCGACCTTCCGGCCACGCGTGCGTTCCTTGCATGTGAGCGCGGCGACCTCGACCTCGCCGTCGCACTCGGCGACGCAGCGCACTCGAGTGCCGTCGAACTCGGCGTGGAGGGCAACGGCGCCGACATCGCCGCACTCTCGGTGCGCGGGATGGCGCTGATCGATCGTGGCGACATCGACGCAGCGGAGCGCGACTTCAGGGCGGTCGTCGAAGGTGCTCGAAGCGACCGCCTGCCGTCGTACGTTCTCGCTGCGATCGGGTTGGCCAGGGTACAGCGGGCGCGAGGCGACTTCGATGCCGCCCTGCGTACCCACGAGCAGGCCCGCGTCAGGCTCCGCGGTCAGGCGCCCGGGCCAACGCTGCGCACTCGGCTGCTGTTGGGCGAGGTGGCCATTCGACTTGCCATGGGCGATCTCGACCATGCGCAGGCGCTGGTCGACGAGGCGGCCGACGGGGCGCGTACCCGTCTGGCCCGCGTGTGGCTGCAGGCCCTGCGACGGGACTGGCGAGCTGCGACGGGAGCAGCCGACGAACTGGCCGCTGCGACGCGGAGCGCCCGGGAACAGGTGGAAGTCGGTGTGGTACGGCTTCGCCTGTCGATCGACCAGGGCGGCGACCCCGACGTGTTCGCCACGAGCCTGCTCGACGTGGCGGAGCCCGCAGGCTTCGTGCTGCCGATCGCTGAGGCCGGCACCGGCCCCATGCTGGCCGTGGTGGCCGCAGCGAAGCGCCGACCGCGCACGCCGTACGTGGAACGGTTGGCCAACACCCGTCCCCTCCCCCGGCCGGCAGACCAGGCGCGTCCGGCCTACGTCGCCGACGAACTGTCGAACCGCGAGCTCATCGTGCTGCGCTACATGGCCACCTCGATGAGCAACCAGGAGATCGCCGACGCGTTGTTCCTGAGTGTGAACACCGTGAAGACCCACATCAAGCACGTCCTCCGGAAGCTGGGCGCGGCCTCA
>SXKB01000160.1 GCA_005778215.1 Actinomycetota bacterium
CATGAACTTCGCGCACATGCCCGAGCTCGACTGGAAGCTCGGCTACCCGTTCGCGCTGGGAATGATGCTCACCATGAGCGTCGTCCTGTGGCGGTGGTTCAAGCACCGCGACTGGCTGTGATCGTCACGGCGACGCGGGCGTTCAGCTGAACGCGTCGATCATCGCCTTCACGTCGCCCAATGGATAGAGGATGGGGCACGTGCAGCCGTGGTCGATGTACTCCTGCACCTTCGCCCGCGCCTCGGCTGGCGTGCCGCTGGCGGTGAGCATCTGCACGATCTCGTCCGGCACCAACTTGCTGGCCGCCTCGACCTGCTCGTGCGTGGCCGGCCACGTGAGCACCTCGCCCACCTTGTCGAGCAGGCTCTGCGGCACACCCGACGCCTTCATGATGTGCGGCTGCTGGCCGAGGTACTGGGTGACCATCATGCGAGCCATGTCGAGGGCGGTCTGGCGGTCCTCGTGCACGCTGCACACCACCAACTGCGGACGGTCGATGTCGTCGATGGAACGGCCGGCCTTCGCTGCGCCGGCCTCGAGGGCTTCCATGGCGCGCTGGTTGTAGTCGGGTGACACGAGGTAGTTCAGCACTGCACCGTCGGCGATCTCGCCGGTGAGTTCCATCATCTGCATGCCGGTGGCACCGATGTAGATGGGCACGTCCTTCGGGCGACGCTCCTGGTACACGTAGTCGAGCTCCACACCGTCGAGGTGCACGTAGGCGCCGTCGAACGTGACGGTCTCGTTGTGCAGCAACGCGCGCACCACGGTGACGATCTCGCGCATCACCGTGAGCGGACGGGCTCGGTCGATGCCCACCTTCTGCGCCAGCGGGTCCCACCATGCGCCGATGCCGAGGATGACGCGGCCGGGTGCCAGGTCGTCGAGCGTGCTGAACGTGGCGGCCAGACGCGCCGGGTTGCGGCTCCAGCAGTCGACCACGCCCGAGCCCACCTTGATGGTGTCGGTGACGCTGGCGAACGCGGCCATCGGCACGGTGGCCTCGCGCACCAGGCGGCTCTCGGCCTGCCACACGGCGTGGAAGCCCTTCTGCTCGGCGTACTTCGCGATCTCCATCCCTTCACGGATGGGGTGGGCGTCCTGCAGGTACAGCGCGACGGGGGTGTCCATGCACCGCACGCTAGTCGTTGACATTTTGTACAACCGCCAACGGCGTGCCGTGGCTTCTGGGCGCAATTCGTCCCGCCCGGGCTTCTGGGCGTGATCCGTCCCGGAAACCGGGACGGATCAGCGCCAGATCGAAGCAATCACGGTGTCGAGGGCGTCAACAGGACCAGGGGGATCTCGCGATCCGTCTTCTCCTGGTAGCCCGCGTAGTTCTTGTACTTCGAGGTGATCAACGGCCACATGCGGGCGCGCTCCTCGGCCGTCGCCACACGCGCCGTCATCGGTGCTCGCGGCTTGCCCTTCCACACCACCTGCACATCGGGGTGCGCCACCAGATTCAGATACCAGGCCGGGTGGTGGTCGTCACCACCGCGCGAGGCCACGATGACGATGGTGTCGCCCTCCTGCAGCGGCGACGTGAGCATCACCGCTCGTGGCTCACCGCTCTTGCGACCCACGGTGGTGAGTTCGAGCACCGGCATGCCGGCAGCGTCCCATCCGAGCTTGCCGAAGCTCACCGTCAGCAGACCGCGGTGGACGAGGTTCATTCCCTTGAGCATGAAGTCACTGGGCATGGACGGACCCTACGCCGTCGGCGGTTCGAGCGCGATCAGACCGGCGTTGGTGGGGGTGAAGCCGCACGCATCGAAGTAGAAGGGGCGCAGGTCGTCGTCGAAGTCGACGTGCAGCCACTCACACCCGGCAGACGCCGCACCTGCCTGCGCGGCGCGCACCACGCCCACGCCCACCCCCCGGCGCCGCGCCGAGGCGGCCACCATCGTGTCCTGCAGCCAGGCGTGCACCAGGCCGTCCCACACCACGTTCACGAACCCGACCAGCGCCTCGCCGTCGCGGGCGGTCACCCAGCCCAGACTGTGCCGATCGGTGAGCGCCACCCAATCCCACTCCTCGTCGGTGAACACCCGGGTCTCGAACGCCTCGGCATGGAGCGCATTCACCTCGCGGTTGGTGAACGCACCCCGCCACTGGAAGTCGATGCCGCTCACAGCAGTGCGAACAGGCGCTGGGCCTGTTCGGCCGCCTTCGCCCGCACCTCGTCGAGGTCGACCCGGGTGGGCCGGCCGTCGCGCAGCACCTGCTCCCCGGTGTCGAGCGTGACGTCGAGCGCACGCACGCCCGGTGTGAACGACACGTGCCAGGCACTGTCGGCATGCGGGTAGTTCCAGGTGACCGTGTCGTGACGGGCTTCGGGGAACAGCGCATAGCCGTTGTCGAGCCACTGCCACACCGTGTCGGGCGAGGCGAGCACGTCGTCCTCGCGCAGGCGCACGTAGGCGAGCCGGGCTTCTTCCAGCATGTCGGCACCGATGCCGTCGGTGCCCAGCACGACGCGATTCGGGCGAGCTGCCGGTCGGGCGTACCCGACCGAGTTGTTCATGTTGCTGCGCGGGTTGTGGGCGATGGTGCCTGGCAGATCACGGTCGAGGAACACGCAGTGCACCAACCACCAGTCGTCGCGTGCGAGCGATGCCAGCCGCTCCCCCGCCGCGATGTCGTCGGGACCTTCGGCGACGTGGATGTGCACGCCGACGCCGAGGTCGGCGGCCAGCCCGGCCGCCGCGGCGAGCGTGTCGTCGGTGCAGGTGAACGCCGCATGCACGCCCACCATGCCGCGACCACCGGCGCGCAGGAACCGTTCGTTCTCGGCCAGGCCGCGCTGCGCGCCCTCGGCACCGTGGCGGTCGGTGACCCCGTACGCCAGGTTGGTGCGCACACCCACCTCGGCACATGCGTCGGCGATGAGGGACAGGCTGCCCTCGATGCACGACGGCGACTCGTGGTGGTCGACGATGGCCGTGGTACCGCACTGCAGCGCCTCGACGGCACCGAGCATGGCCGACCAGCGGATCATCTCGGCGTCGAGCGCCACGTCGAGCCGCCACCACACCTGCTCGAGGATCTCCAGGAAGTTGGTCGGCTGCTTCGGCGGTGCCGGCATCCCGCGGGCCAGTGCCGAGTACAGGTGATGGTGCGCGCACACCAGGCCAGGGGTGGTGGCCGTCACGGCGGCGTCACTCCCCCGAATCGCCGGCACGCCGCATGGGCAGCGTGGTGCGCCACTCACCGTCCACCATGTGCAGTGCCGCAGCGACGGCACCGCTGGTGGGCACGAGACCGATCTCGCCCACGCCCTTGATGCCGTACGCCGACTTCGGCTGCGGCACCTCCACCAGCTCCACCTCGATGGGCGGCACGTCCTTCGGTCGCAGGATGCCCAACTGGCGCAGCGTGGTGAACGTGGGGAAGCCACGCTCGTCGCTCGGGAACTCCTCGGTGAGCGCGTAGCCGAGACCCATGTGCACCGAGCCTTCGATCTGGCCCTCGCAGAGCCGTGGGTTCACGGCCTTGCCGACGTCGTGGATGGCCACCACCTTCTCGATGGCACCGGTGGCCTTGTCGGCCACCACCACCTGTGCGGCGTAGCCGAACGCGGCGTGGATGGTGGGGTTGGGCACCGCGGGGTCGCCCAGCTTCTGCGTCCAGTCGACGACGTGCTCGGCGTAGTGGTCGACATCGGGCGCGCACCCGTTCGCCAGTGCGACCTCACAGGCCTTCTGCACGCTGGCCGCCACCATCAAGGTGCCACGGCTGCCGGTGGTCTGGCCGAAGCCGAGCTGGCGGGTGGTGTCGACGATGACCTCGATGCGCGCCGGGTCGATGCCCAGCTCGGTGACCGCAGTCTGCATGGCCACGGTGTGCACGCCCTGGCCCATCTCGGTGAACCCGTGCCGCACTTCCACCTTGTCGTCGGCGCTGCGGAAGTGCACCACCGCCGCGCACACCTCGCGCAGGCCGTTGCCGAGTCCGGAGTTCTTCAGCCCGAGGCCGATGCCCACCGCCTTGCCCTCGGCGATCGCTGCGTCGATGTGCCGCTTCGCCTGGTCGAGGCACACCTCGGCACCGCCGGCGCCGTCGTCCATGATCTGCCCCGGCCCCCACACCTCACCGGGACGGATGACGTTGCGCTTGCGCATGTCCCAGCCGCTGATGCCCACCTGCTCGGCGAGGCGGTCCATCACGCCCTCCATCGCGAACTGCGCCTGGTTGGCGCCGAACCCGCGGAACGCGCCGCACACCGGGTTGTTGGTGCGCACTGCCACGCACTCCACGTCGATGTTGGGCACCCGGTACGGGCCGCTGGCGTGCCCGGCCGCGCGCTCGAGCACCTTCATGCCCACACTCGCGTAGGAACCGGAGTCGCCGATGCCACGCACCTTCAACGCAGTGAGATTGCCCTCGACGTCGCAGCCCGCCCAGTACTCGAGACGGATGGGGTGCCGCTTCGCGTGCACCAGGAAGCTCTCCTCGCGCGACAGCGTGCACTTCACCGGACGCTGCAGCAGCCAGGCCGCCAACGCGGTCTGACCCTGGTTGCTCATGTCCTCCTTGCCACCGAAGGCGCCGCCGTTCGACACCAACTCCACGGTGACCTTGTCGGTGGATACCCCGAGCAGCGCCGCGATCTGGTCGCGGTCGTCCCACACGCCCTGGCCACCGGAGTACACGTGCAGTGAGCCATCGGGCTGCGGCACGGCCAGCGTGCTCTCGGGTTCGAGGAAGGCGTGCTCGATGCGCTGCGTCTGGAACACCTCGTGCACCACGTGCGCGCTCGACGCCAGCGCCGCGGCCGTGTCGCCGCGCTCGTAGGCGCTCACCGACAGCACGTTGTTCTTCGTGCCGAAGACCGCGACCTCGGGGTCGTCGATCGCGGCGACCGGATCGGTGATGGGGCGCAACACCTCGTACTGCACCTCCACCAGCGTCGCCGCCTCGCGGGCGTGTTGCTTGGTGTCGGCCACCACGATGGCCAGCACGTCGCCGGCGTAGCTGGTGCGCTGCCCCTCGCCGATGAACACCGGCCAGTCCTTGTGGATGATGCCGACGTACTGCTCGCCCGGGATGTCGGCCGCAGTGAACACGGCCACCACACCCGGCGCCGACGCCGCCTTCGACGTGTCGATGCGCACGATGTCGGCGCGGGTGTGCGCCGTGAGGTGCAGCGCGGCGTGCAGCATGCCTGGCACGCGGATGTCGTCGACGTACCCCCGGTCGCCCAGCGTGAGCTCGGCGGCCTCGTACTTCGCGCCGCTGGTGCCCACACCACCGGGCAGGTGCGGGTCGACCGGCGTGCCCTTGGCGACGGCCTCGATGGCGTCGAGCACCTTCACGTACCCGGTACAGCGACACAGGTGCGCGCCGAGGTGGCGGGCCATGTCGTCACGTTCGAGCGCGGCGCCCTTCTTGTCGATCTGGGCCTTGGCCCGCATCACGATGCCGGGGATGCAGTAGCCGCACTGCAGACCGCCGCAGCTGGCGAACGCATCGGCGAACCGCTGGCGCTCCTCGGCGTCGACACCCTCGAGCGTGGTGACCTGCTTGCCGGCCACCTTCTCCACGGCGTACGTGCACGAGATCTGCACCTTGCCGTCGATCATCACCGTGCAGCAGCCGCACTGCCCCGAGGGCGAGCACCCGTCCTTCGGCGAGGTGACGTCGAGCTCTTCGCGGAGCGCGGCGAGCAGGTGCGGATGATCGGCACGCACGGAGACCGGCGTGCCGTTGAGGACGAACTCGACGGTCACGTTTTACATTTTGTCAAAGCCGGGGCCGCATTGCGAGCGACCGGCGTGAACGCCGCGTGAACGGGTCAGTCGGGCAGCACCACACCGCGCTGGCCGGTGATGCGTCCGTACACCTCGGGACGGCGATACCGGTCGAAGTCGAACAGCGTGCCCTTGTACCGCTGGCACCAGTCGAGGTCGCACCGCGCCACCACCACTTCGTCGTCGGTGGTGAGGGTCTGCGCCACGATCTGGCCGCTCGGCGCCACGATCATGCTCTGCCCCAACGAGTCGACGCCTTCCTCCACACCACCCTTCGCCACGCCCACCACCCAGGTGCCGTTCTGGTACGCACCCGACTGCATCACCAGTGCGTTGTGGAAGCCCTGCAGGATGTCCTGGCTCGGGTCGGGCACGTAGTGGATGGGCGTGTTGTAGCCGATGAGCACCATCTCC
>SXKB01000161.1 GCA_005778215.1 Actinomycetota bacterium
CCGAAGATCCAGAACAGGAGCTGCCAGAGCAGCGGGTCGGCGCCCTGGTTCACGTCGAAGAACGTGGCGCCGAAGTTGCGCTGGAAGCTCAGCAGGAACAGCGCCACCGTGATGACCGGCATCGCGAACAGCAGCAGGAACTGCACCACGAGCACCATCCAGGTGAACACCGGCATGTGCATCAGCTTCATGCCCGGCGCACGCATGTTGAGCACCGTGACGATGAGGTTGATGGCACCGATGAGCGAGGCGATACCGGTGATCTGCAGACCGAGCACCCAGAAGTCGATGCCGTGGCTGGGCGAGAACAGTGCCGAGCTGTTCGGCGAGTACATGAACCAGCCACCGTCGGCGGCACCACCGAGGAACCACGACGTGTTGAGGAAGATGCCGCCGAACAGGAACAGCCAGAAGCCCAGCGCGTTGATGCGCGGGAAGGCCACGTCACGGGCGCCGATCTGCAGCGGCAGGAAGTAGTTGGCGAACGCGGCCGCCATCGGCATCACGAAGAGGAACACCATGGTGGTGGCGTGCATCGTGAACATCTCGTTGTACAGACCGGCGCTGAGCACCGTGTTGTCCGGTGCGGCGAGCTGCAGACGGATGAGCAGCGCTTCGATACCGCCGACCAGGAAGAAGAAGAGCGACACGGCGCCGTACATGATGCCGAGCTTCTTGTGGTCGACCGTGAAGAGCCACGACTTCCAGCCGGTGGTGGACACCGGGCGGGCGAAGACGCCGAGGGCACGCGACGGCGTGACGAGCTCGGGCGCTGCGGCACCGCCGACGGTGGCGGGCACTGCAGAAGGACGTTCGATGATGGCCATCGGTGGTGTTCTCCCTTACTTCCGCTCGATGAGGAAAGCGATGAGCTGATCGATCTGATCCTCGGTGAGGTTCAGGTTGGGCATACCGCGGTACTTGCCGCCGGTGGACTCGAGGTTCGTCGCATCGGCGAACATCGGCTTCATGCCCGTGGGGTTGCGCAGCCATTCGCGCAGTGCCACTTCGTCAAAGCACTCGGGCGTCACGCCCTGCAGGTACAACTCGCCGAAGCCTGCGCCACGGGTCTCCCACAGCGTCGTGCGGCACTCCTCGGTGAGGATGTCGAACGTCCAGCCGGCGATGGCGGTGCGAGTGAGCAGGTTGGTGAGGTTCGGTGCCACACCGGACACGACGTACAGGTCGGGATCGGACAGCACGGGCGAGCCATCGCTGTTCGCGATGCCGTTCACCTGGTGGCACTTGCTGCAGTTGGCGATGAACGTACCCTCGCCCTCGGCAGCCAGCGAGTCGGCCTCGGGAGCCGCATACGGCTCGAGCTGGTTGTCGACCCAGGTCTGGAAATCGGCCGGCTCGAGCGCCACGGCGGCCTGCCGCATGCGTGCGTGGCTGAGACCGCAGAACTCGGTGCACTGGCCGGTGTACAGACCGGCCTCGTCGGCCTGCATGCGCAGCGTGTGCAGGCGGCCCGGCACTGCATCGCGCTTGCCGTTGAGCGCCGGGATCCAGTAGCTGTGGATGACGTCGCGGCTGGTGATGCGCAGCAGCACCGGCGTGTCGGTCGGGATGACGAGCTCACCACTCGTGACGATGGGCTCGGCGATCTCGACGCCACCGCAGGAGCCGGTGGCGTAGTCGTACTCCCACCACCACTGCTGACCGGTGACGTTGATGATGCACTCGGTGTCGTCCTTCTTGTCGAGCTCGAACACGGTGATCACCGTGGGCACCGCGATACCGGCGAGGATGATGGCCGGCAGGATGGTGAGTGCGATCTCGAGCTTCGGGTTGCCGTGCGACTGCTCGGGGATGTCCTGTCCGCGGTCCTTGAACTTGAACACGATGTAGCCGACAGCGCCGAGCACGATGACGCCCACGATGCCGGCGATGTAGAACACCGGCCGCTGCAGGTTGTCGATCTTCTCCGCGTTGGGGCCCTTCGGCTGGAAGTAGTCCTGCGGCGCGTCCTTCGCACAACCGGCGAGCACGAGGCCGAGGCCGACGAGTGCGGCGCGGGTCCAACGACGACGAGGGGAGGGCATGTCCCCGAGGGTAGTCATGGTCTTGTCACTCCGGTCCATGTCAGGGCACCAACAACTTGATCTCTTGACCTTCCACACCGGGCACCGTCAGGCGGTAGGGCGTGGAACTGGCGGCTTGCGACTTGTCGAGACGGAAGGTGAGGAACGCCTCACCACCTGCTTCGACGGCGGTGGTGCAGTCGGCGAGCTCGCTGCCGGCGGTGCCATCGGCGGCCGGGAAGGTGCCGAGGTGCACGGTGAGCCGGCGCGGTTCGGGGCTGTCGTTGTGGAACAGCACGTGCACATCGGTGCTGCGCGGCACCGTGATCTCCTGGTACTCCACGTTGCCGATGCCACCGTTGAGGGCGAAGAGGTGCTCGTCCTCGGCGAGATAGACGTTGGCCAGCACGTTGCTCTTCGCGGCGACGGTCTGCGACGCCTTGGCGTCGACTTCCTCGATCTCTTCCGCGCTGGCCGTACCGAGGCACACCGCGGTGTTGATGTGCGGGTGCTCCTCGATCGGGCGCTGTCCCGACACGGCGGACGCCACGCCCACGCCCACGAGCGCCAGCGCGCCGACGGCGATGATGCCACCAGCCGTGCCCTTGCTCATGCCGCGCTTGGCGGCGAACACGAAGCCGACGGCGGTGATGATGGCACCGATGATGATGAACACCCAGCGACCCGCGTCCTTGTCGATGGTGAGCATGATGCGCGAGAAGGAATAGATGAACACGGCGGCGATGACCGACGCGAGGATCGGGAACTCGAGCGGGTGCAGCAGTCGCTTGCGGAGGCCGTCGTTGTAGGCGCGGTCGGAGCTGGCGCGCTCGCTCCAACCCTGGATCATCCACTCCACCGCGGCGGCGAGCACGATGATGACCGAGACCTTGAACACGACGGGCTTGCTGACGGCGCCCACCGCGATGCCACCGATGCCGACGGCGGTGACCATCGGCCACATGCTGCGGCCGACCGGCGGCTGCGCTGCGGCCGAGTTGACCTCGGCCCCGGGCTCCATCGCCGAGACGTTGCCGTCACGGGTGAAGAAGTTGATCCCCGCCAGGAACGCGAACGCGATCGCGACCGTGATGAGCCCGATCGTGCCGAGAATGCCGGTGGGACCACCCACACTGGCGGCGAACACGATCGCGCCGACGGTCGAGAGCGCGGTGGCCCCGACGAACAGTTTCGAACCTGTGGTGAACATCGGCTCCCCGTTACTTCGTCACGTAGACCACGAACCACACCACCGCGAACACGGCGCTGTAGGCGTACCAGTACATCGCATGGGCCGACACGATCTCGCGGTCGGTGGTACGACCACCGAGATAGCGGAACGCGGTGACCCCGCAGAACACCACACCGACGATGGCCAGGGCCAACGACACGCCGGTGACGGCGTAGAACAACACGCTGTAGGTGCCGAGGGCGATCGGCATCGCCGTGGTGGCGTAGATGAAGGCCTGCGCGTTGACGAACGCGAGACCCATCAGCCCGGTGAGACCGAGGGCCAGACCCGTGTGCGTGCGGTCGTCGCGCTTCGCGCTGTAGACCGCCCACTGGGCGAAGATGCAGATCGGCAGCAACGAGATGAGCATCACGTTGGCGGCGACCATCGAGAACTTGTAGTCCTCGGGCATCCAGGACTCACCGGCGTCGATGGTGGCCGAGCGGAACCGCAGGAACAGCGCCAGCAGACCCCCGACGAGCGCGGTGGCGCCGGCGAGCACGAGCGCCGTGCCGACGAACAGCTGACGGCGCGGGGCAGGGGCGGGAGCCGTGGGAAGAGCAAGCATCAGGCGTCACTCCGGTTCGAGGGCTTGAGGTCGAGCAGCGGCTCGGGCGACTGCACGACGTGGAGCTGGGCGAAGTTGTGCTCGGGTGCGGGCGACGTGGTGGCCCACTCGAGTGTCTGGCCGTCCCACGGGTCGTCGCCCGCGGCGTCGCCCTTGGCGAACGAACGGATGGCCAGTGCCAGGTAGGCCAGCACCGACACCAGCACGATGGCGTGGCCGGCCAGGCTGAGGAAGTTCCAGAGCTCGGACGGACCCGAGTACTCGAACTGCACGGCGCCGGGCACGCCGGGCTCGATGACCGGGAACACGCCGCCGGGCTGATCGGCGAAACCGGCGATCATCATCGGCAGGCTGGCCAGCGCCGCACCGGCGAAGGCGAGGAGACCGAGCGGCAGCACCGCCTTGGTGGGCACCGAGCGGCCCCACAGCTTCGGACCCCAGTGGGCCACCGCACCCATGCCGGCGATGACACCGGCGTAGACGACGGCGAGCCAGGTGCCCTCTTCGAACGTGGTGCCCATCAGGCCGGCATCGCCGATGTGGTACAACGCGTTGCCGGCGGCACCGAGCACGGCGAGCAGGGCGGCGAACAGACCGAAGGCCAATGCGGCGTTGAGGCCCGGCTTGTGCTTCAGGCCCTGTGCCGTGAGCGCGAGTGCCAGGAACGCACCGAGCAGCGGCAGCACGTGCACGAAGGCGAAGGGCAGCAGGTCGGACACCTTGGCGCTGCCGGAGAGGCCGCTGAAGCCGGCACGGATGATGACCGGGGCCTGCACGGCGGCGGCGTAGACAGCGGTGCCGACCAAGCCGACAGCGGCGAAGATGGTGCCACGCGGCGTGAGACGACGACGGGTGGCGGTGGCCACCGTCTCGGCGAAGAAACCGAACGCCGGGATGAGGAACAGCAGCGTGGTGGGCTGGGTGAAGCCGAACTCGGCCCACTCGCCGATGGCACGGTTGCCGCTCAGCTCGGACGTGCTCGGGTACTTGTGCGCCAGGTACACGACCAGCAGGTCACCGATCAGGATGGGCAGTGCCACCAGCAGCGTGAGCGACATCACCAGCACCGACCAGGTGAACCACGGCACGCGGCGCATGTTCATGCCCGGCGCACGAGTGGTGAGGATCGACGTGGCCAACGAGACCACCGTGGCGAGGACGCCCAGGATGGCCACCGCGGCCGACAACATGAACAGGTCGACGAAGCGGGTGTTGCCGCCGTTGGGACCGCCGTTCGCAGCGATCGACACGATGGCCGTGACCGAACCGACGAACCACGCCCAGAAGCCGGTGGCGGCGAGCCGCGGGAAGGCCACGGAACGGGCGCCCACCTGCAGCGGGACGACGCAGAGCGCGATGCCGACGATGAGCGGCAGCAGCACGACGTACGTGAGGCCGAAGCGATAGATCGAGAACAACTGCGTGAGCGACTCGATGGGCAACGCGGTGCCGGTGGCATCCGTGCGCTCGAACGCGAGCAGACCCGCCACGACGATCGCGCCGATCGCGGCAAGTGCGCTGGCGCCGATGTAGAGGCGGCCGATCTTCTTGTGGTCGGTGGTGGTGACCCAGTCGGCCACGCTCGCCAGACCCGCGCCGGAAGGAGCAGCGCTGGTGGCGTGGGTATCGATGGTGGTCATAGGCAACGAACTCGTTTCGTCTCGGGCGCGCGCAAGGCGGAACCCTCACATGACAGGTCGGTTGATGGAACTTTTCGAACTTCAGGTGCGACATTACCCACAGGCACCATCCCGGACGGAAATCCTCAGAACCCGTGCTGCACGAAGACGTCGATGGTCATCGCAGCGAACAGCAGGGTGACGTAGGTGATGGAGTACCCGAATACACGCATCGAACGCTGCGCGGTGGGGTTGCGTCCGAGGTCGATGGTGCCCCACAGGAACAGCGCGCCGAGCACCACCGCGCTGATGCCGTACACCAGGCCGAGCTCGGCGACCGGCCAGAGCACGAGGGTGCCCACCACCATGACTGCGGTGTACGCCACCATCTTGCGCACCGTGACCTCCAGCGATGCCACGGCGGGCAGCATGGGCACGCTGGCAGCGCGGTAGTCGTCGGCGTAGCGGATGGCGAGCGCCCAGAAGTGGGGCGGCGTCCAGAGGAACATGACGACGAACAGCACCACTGGGGTCCAGGTGACGTTGTTCTGCACCGCGGCCCAGCCCACCAGCACCGGCACCGCGCAGGCGGCGCCGCCGATGACGAGGTTCTGCGTGCTGGTGCGCTTCAGCCACAGCGTGTACACGAACACGTAGAACAGGGTGGCCGACAGGGCGAGCACGGCCGAGAGCAGGTTGGCCCAGACCCACAGCACTGCGAACGCGACGACCTCGAGGGCGATGGCGAACACCAGTGCCTCACGCGGCTGCACCAACCCCGTGACGAGCGGTCGCCCCTGGGTGCGAGGCATCAGCTTGTCGATGTCGCGGTCGACCACCATGTTGATGGCGTTCGCGCCACCCGCTGCCAGGGTGCCGCCGATGAGCGTGACCACCACCAGCCAGGTGGCCGGCCAACCCTGCTCGGCCAGCACCATCGTGGGCACGGTGGTGATGAGGAGCAGTTCGATGATGCGCGGCTTGGTGAGCGCGATGAAGCCACCGATGCGCGAGGTGGGGGTGCGACGCGACCCGTGGGCCACGCCTCCGGGCGCGAGCCGGGAGGGCACGAGGGGGCGGGCGCCGACTGCCATAGCGTGCCCATCGTAGGGGGAGGCAGGTGACGGCACCACTCCGGCAGCCCCGCCGACCGAGATTCCCCGGCAGAATGGGACCATGCCCCAGGTCACGACGCCCACCCGTCAGGGCGACACCGACACGATCGTCGACGAGGACACCACCACCTCGCTCGATCGACCGTGGATCGTGCTGGTGTGGAACGACCCCATCAACCTGATGAGCTACGTCACGCTCGTCCTGCAGAAGGTGTTCGGCTACAGCCTCGAGAAGGCGACGGCGCTGATGCTCGACGTGCATCACAAGGGTCGCGCCGTGGTCAGCAGCGGCACCCGCGAGAAGGCGGAGATCGACGTGTTCCGACTGCACGAGCACGGCCTGTGGGCCACCATGCAACAGGACGACTGAGCATCGTGCCGCCGCCGTCGTCGCTCGACCCGGTCGACGGGTTCGTCATCACGCCGCGCGGCCGGCGCCTCGCCGCGGCTGCGGTCGACTGGCAGGCCACGCGCAGCGGCGGCCCCGGCGGTCAGCACGCGAACACGTCCGACACGGCCGTCACGGTCACCATCGACGTCGCCGCCACCGGCCTGCCCGACGTGGTGGTGCAGCGGGTGCTCGACGCCGTGGGGCCGGTGGTGACCGCATCGTCGTCGGCGTCGAGATCGCAGTGGCGCAACCGACAGGTCGCTGGGCTCGCCGCCCTGCAGCGACTCGACGAGGCCGCAGCACCGCCACCGCCGCCCCGAGCACGCACCCGCCCGTCGAGATCGGCACGCGAGGCGCGGCTCACCGACAAGCGCAAGGCGTCGGAGCGCAAGCGCGATCGGCAACGACCGGCACGCGACGACTGAACCGAATGCCACCCCGGCGCCGGCGACGACGCGAAGGAGCCCCCGGCGAACCGGGGGCTCCTTCGTCCACTTTGGGGTGGTGGTTCGCCCGCTTGCCCGGGCGAGGCGGTCACACCGTGGCGGGTTCCTTGTGCTCCACCGCCAGGATCACATCGTCGGCCTTCTTCGAGGCGAAGGCGTGGATGAAGCCGGCGATCGAGAGGAGCAGGACGACCAGACCTGCGATGAAGCAGACCATCATGGCCAGACCGGCCTTCTCACCGAAGACGCTGAAGCCGTAGACCGTGAGGAGCAGACCGCGGAGGGTCTCGCCCTTGAACATGGTCTCACGAAGCCCGTTCACCTTGTCGAAGGTGGCCTGTGCTTCCTTGATGGCTTCCTCGTCGCCGCCTTCCTTGGCATCGGCGAGTGCGGTGCGGGCTTCGCCGACCGGGCCGCCGAGCGTGGCGTAGGTGGCGCCTTCGAAACCGGCATCAGTGGCGCTGTGCGCCATGTGCGTGGCGATGTAGTAGCGGGCGTAGCACTCGGCTTCCTTGCCCGTGTTCACCTGCTCGCCGGCGAAGGTGGTGAGGCAGCCGCTACCGGCCACGTCGGTCTCACCGCGCTCGTACGTCTCGGGGAACGAGATCTGCTGAGCGCTGAGCTCACGATCGACGTAGTCCTCGGCGAAGTCGCGCTGCTGCATCATGACGAACCCCAGCACGAACAACAGTGCGGCGAAGACGAGTCCGCCGATGCTGAACGCGATGTCGAGTGTGCGACGCTTCATTGTGGTTTCCCTCCCTGCGGCCGTTCAGTCGGGACCGGTCGCACTGCCCATGGTGCGCCCCGACGTTTGCCGTCACAAGGGCACTACGTCCCCGGTGGCCGTGGGACCTTGGTCGGGAACTGCGCGTCACCGCCGGAGGCCGGAAAACTGACGTTGAGCAGGTCTGACGTTCCTTTCAAGGAATGTTCAACCCGTCCCTCCCTGGGCGAAGGTCCCGCCACCCTTCGTGACGTTCCGTGTGGTCGTTGACACGCAGAGTGAGAGCGGGCTACGGTGCCCTCGTCGACGGGACGGGACCACGAAGGGGTGCGGGCATGGAGATCTCACGGTTGCAGAGCGGTGAGGTGGTGAAGGCGCAGGACGCCGACGCAGGAACCCACCGCGAGCGGCAGCGCCAGCGCCGCCTCGTCAAGCTGGCGGTACTGTTCGGCATCCCCGTGGTGTGGTTCTGGGTGCGCGAGTTCAGCGGCAACCCGGTGCACCTGGGCATGCCGTCCATCCTGCGCGACAGCCCCGAACTCGTGCTGCTCGTGGTGCTGATGTCGGTGATGATGCTGCTGATGATCGTGCCGTACGTGGGGGCCGGCCGTTCTCCGCACACGGTGCTGCGCCCGGAGGACTCGAAGGTGCGACTGGCCGACGTCGTGGGCGCGAGCGCCACCAAGCGCGAGGCCGTCGACACGCTGAACATCTTCCTCAACCACGAGAAGTTCCTCGACCAGATGGGCGGCAGCGCCCGACGCGGTGTGCTGTTCGAAGGTCCCCCCGGCACCGGCAAGACCTACCTCGCGAAGGCACTGGCCGCCGAGGCAGGCGTGCCGTTCCTGTTCGTGTCCGCCAGCGAGTTCCAGTCGATGTTCTACGGCCAGACGAACCGCAAGGTGCGCACGTTCTTCAAGGCCCTCCGCAAGGCGGCACGCGCCGAGGGCGGCGCCATCGGTTTCATCGAGGAGTTCGACGCCATCGGCGGCGCTCGCTCCGGCATGGGCGTGAGCGGCAGCCGCGAAGGCGGCGCCGGCATCGTGAACGAACTGCTCGTGCAGATGCAGAGCTTCGAGCTGCCGACCGGCATGCAGAAGATGAAGAGCTGGTTCATCGACCACCTCAACCGCCTCCTGCCGGTCGACGTGCAGATCCCGCGGCCGAAGCTGCAGCCCGCCAACGTGCTCGTCGTGGCCGCCACCAACCGCGCCGCCGACCTCGACCCCGCGCTGCTGCGTCCCGGCCGGTTCGACCGCACCATCCACTTCGACCTGCCGCCGCGCACCGACCGGCTGGAGATCGCGCAGTACTACCTCGACCGCAAGCGGCACGATCACACCGTGTCGGCGGCCTACGTGGCCGACCTGACGGCCGGCTACACCCCGGTGCGCATCGAGAAGCTGCTCGACGAGGCACTGGTGGTCGCCCTGCGCGACGGGCGCGGCGAGATGACGAGCCACGACATCATCACGGCGCAGCTGGTCACCGAGGTCGGTGTGTCGCACGACGTGGGTTACCACCCCGAAGAGCGCCGCCGCGTCGCCATCCACGAAGCCGGTCACGCACTCGTGGCCGCGCTGAACGGCCGCGACGTGAAGCTGGCCAGCATCCTGCGGCGCTCGGGTTCGCTCGGGCTCGTGGCCCACGGCGAGATCGACGAGCGCTACCTGAAGACCCCCACGGAGGCCACCGATCTGATGGCCGTCGCGCTGGCGGGACGCGCCGCCGAGATCCAGGAGTTCGGCGAAGCATCGAGCGGCATCGCGAGCGACCTCGCCGCCGCCACCGCCATCGCCGCGCAACTGGTGGGCATGCTTGGTGCCGGCGGCAGCCTGCTGAGCCTCGAGGCCGCCCACCTGGCCGGCGCGGGCAACCTGGTGGCCAAGGTGTTCCACGACGACAAGGCGCGGGCCAAGGCCGACGAGTTCATGCACCGCGCCGCCGATCGAGCCGCATGCGCCGTGCTCGAGCACCGCCGAGCGCTGTTGGCACTCGCCGACGCGCTCTACGAGCAGGACGAACTGACCGGTGACGAGGTGCACGCGATCGTCGCGGGGGCCATGGCCTCGTAGCCTGTGCCGGTGGGTCTCCTCCGGTTCTGGCGTCGTTCGGTCGACGCCCCCGACACCGATCAGCTGCCGAGGCTGGTCGCCCGATGGTTGGCGCCATGGCCCACGCTCACGAACGACGAACGCGAGTACCTGCTCGAGCTCGTCGACGTGCTCGTGCACGAACTGCGCTGGGAGGCCGCCAACGGCTTCGAGGTCACGCCGGCGATGCGGGCGTGCGTCGCGGCGCACGCCGCGATGTTGGTGCTGTCGTTCGACGACGGACTCGACAGCTACCGCGACGTGTCATCGGTCATCGTGCATCCGTCCACCATCGTGCGGAAGGGCACCAAGTACCTCGGCGACGGCCTGTTCACCGACGACGACGACCCCATCATCGGCGAGGCCATCCACAAGGGTCCGGTACTCGTCAGTTGGGACGCTGCCTCGTTCCAGGCGCGCACACCCGACCGCGGCGAGAACGTGCTCTATCACGAGTTCGCGCATCGGCTCGACATGCTCGACGGCATGAGCGACGGCACACCCCTCATACCCGCCGACGACCAGTTCGACGAGTTCGTGCGAGTGTGCACCGACTCGCTGCGCCGCCTGCGCCGTCACGAGGAACCGTCGGTGCTGCGCAACTACGCCACCACCAACCCCGCCGAGTTCTTCGCCGTGGCGACGGAGGTGTTCTTCACCCGACCGGTGCCGTTGCGCGAGGAGAACCCTGCGCTGTACGGGGTGCTGCGCGACTACTTCCGTCAGGACCCGGCGGGCCGCCGACCCATGTACTAGTGCGCTTCGGCCGACACCGCGCCGAGACGACCGTCGACGATGTGCACGGTGCGATCGGCGTAGTGGGTCATGCGCGTGTCGTGGGTGACGATGATGGCCGCCGTGTCGCGGGCCTTCATCTCGGCGCGAATGAGCTCCATCACCTGCTCACCGATCTTCGTGTCGAGCGCCGACGTGGGCTCGTCGAACAACACCAGCTTCGGATTGTTGAACAGTGCCCGACCGATGGCCACCCGCTGACGCTCGCCACCGCTGAGCTGGCCCGGCAGGTTCTTCAGGCGATGACCCAGGCCGAGCTCGTCGAGCAACTGGCGAGCACGGGTCTTGGCCTGCTTGCCGCTCTTGGAGCCACCGAGCTCGTCGACCACGAGCAGGTTCTCCTCGGCCGTGAGGAACGGCACGAGGTTGACCGACTGGAACACGAACCCGACGTTCTCTCGACGGAACTCGGTGAGCTGCTTCGGGGAGTACTCGGAGATGTCGTGGCCACCGACCACGACCGAACCCTCGGTGGGGGTCAGCAGGCCACCGGCGATGGAGAGCAGCGTGGTCTTGC
>SXKB01000020.1 GCA_005778215.1 Actinomycetota bacterium
GGTACTGGGTGGTGAGCAGCACGGTGGTGCCGTCGCCCACCAGCCCCTCGATCACCTCCCACAGGTCGAGGCGGCTGGCGGGGTCGAGGCCGGTGGTGGGTTCGTCGAGGACCAGCACGGGCGGATGCGTGACGAGCGCGGCACCGAGGTCGAGTCGGCGGCGCATGCCGCCCGAGTAGGTGCGCACCGGCCGGTCGGCGGCGTCGGTGAGGCGGAACTGGTCGAGCAGTTCGGCAGCCCTGGCGCGGGTGTCGGCCTTCGACATGTGGTTCAGCCGGCCGACGAGCGACAGGTTCTCGCGGCCGGTGAGGTTCTCGTCGACGGCGGCGTACTGGCCGGCGAGGCCGATGCTGCGGCGCACGGCCTGGGGTTGCTGGCGGACGTCGAAGCCGTTCACCACACCTCGGCCTGCGGTGGGCTCGAGGACGGTGGTGAGCATGCGCACCATGGAGGACATGCCGGCGCCGTTGGCGCCGAGCAGGCCCAGCACGGTGCCACGAGGGACGGCCAGCGAGATGTGGTCGACCGCGACCACCTCGCCGAACGTCTTGCGGAGGTCCTCCGCGAGGATCGCTGTGTCGGTCATGACCGTTGAGATTACACAATGATTGAGTAATGTCAACTTTATAGGTTGGTCAAGTTTGTGGGCTACACTGTCCACCGTGGTCGACGACGCCGAACTCACCGAGACCTGGACCCGGTTGATGGGGTTGTTCATGTCGCGCCGCAACGTGCTGTTCGAGGCGTTCGCCGAACTGCAGCTCACCCCGCCGCACGGCCACGCCATCATCACGCTCATGCACGGTGGCCCCACCCGCATGCGCGACATGGCCACGCACATGGCGTGCGACGCGTCGTACATCACCGCAGTGGCCGATCGCCTGGAGGAACTCGGCCTCGCCGAGCGCCGGCCGGCGGCCGACGACCGCCGCGTGAAGGAGCTCGCGCTCACCCCGAAGGGCGAGCAGGTCGCCGCACGACTCGACGCCGTCTTCACCGAACCGCCGGCTGCGCTGCGCGAGCTGTCACGTGCCGACCAGGCTCACCTCAGCCGCATCACCAAGTTGCTGTTCGACGGCGCCACCGACGCCGAATGGATGCCGCCGCGCACCCTTCGATGAGCCGACACCACCCGAGCATCGGCGGTGCGAGACGATCGATCGGTGAGGGTGATCATCTCGTCGCCGATATCGCTGAAACCTATATGGGACAAGGGTTTCGTGGTTGGGAGCACGATCGAACTGGTGTACGATCATGGGTATGGGAGTGCTCGACGAACACGCCGACAAGATCGTGCTCTCGCCCTCCCAGCTCGCCACCGAATGGGCCGCGTTGGAGCAGCGGATGGCGGTGTTCGCGCTCGCCGTCGCTCACGTCGACGGCACGGGTGCGTGGGGTGACGACGGGTCGGTGTCGATGCTGGCGTGGATGCGCGACCGGCTGCGCATGTCGAACTCGGATGCGCATGCCTGGCTGCGTCGGGCGAACCTGCTGAACCACTTCGACGCGTTCGCCGAATGCGCGGTCACCGGTGCACTGTCGTCGTCGCAGTTGCGTGAAGTCGAGAAGTGCAACACCGCCAAGTACCGACCGTTGTTGCGCGAGCTCCAGGAAGACCTGGCGGCCGACATCGCCGATCTGAACGCTGCCGACACGAAGGTCGCGTGCACGTCGTGGCGCCGTCATGCCGACGCGCTGGTGGAGGACACCGAGCCGGCGGTCGAGCCGGTGCGGTCGTTGTCGACCACGGTGGCCGACGACGGATCGCTACTGGGTCGCTTCGAGTTGGATCCGGCCGGTCGGGTCGAGTTCCAGACTGCGATCGAGAACGCGCTCACCTGGAACGGCAAGGACGAGACCCGCACGGCGGCACAGCGTCGTGGCGACGCCTTGTTCGACATCGTCGCGTTCTTCAACCTGAACCACACCGGCAACGGCACCCCGCGACATCACCCGCATCTGTCGATGTCGATGCACGAGACCTCGGCCACGAGCGGGCAGCCCGATGCGACGAACGACGCCGACGGTGAACCGGTCGAGCCGGATGTGACGTCGACGAAGATGTGTGACTGCATCATCCACACCATCCTCCGCGACGCCCAGCACGCGCCGATCGGGTTCGGCAGGGCCCGCTACACGGTGCCACGGCCGCTGTTCAAGCAGGTCGCTGCCCGCGACGGCGGCTGCCGGTTCCCCGGCTGCGACCGACCCGTCCGATGGACCGAAGCACATCACCTGATCTGGTGGGAACGCCACGGACCCACCGAATACGACAACCTCGCCCTGTTGTGTTCGCGACATCATCATCTGGTCCACAAGATGGACCTCGTGCTCGAGTGGGTCGACGATGGATGGGACCTGCAGGTCACCTGGCCCGACGGCAGTGTCCGCACCAGCCGACCACGCGGGGCGCCACCCACACGCGCACCCCTCACCCGCGCCGCCTGAAACCCGCCCGAACGCCGCCACCCCCCCCCCCGGGGGTGGCGCCGGCGCGCCCCGATGCACCTCCCTCTGGCAGGCACGGGCTTCCATCACGCCCGCAGCGCCTAACGGCAGCTACGCGCTGGGGAGCGGCTTGCCGCTCCCAGTCAGGTCAACTTCCCAGGTGTGCAGGCAGCGTGGCACGTGGACCTCCACGAGCTCGACGCTTTCGCCCTCCAACAGCAGCGAGACACGAGACGGTGCAGCCCCCAATGACTGGCGCTTCACCTCCGTCGACTGGAACTGAACTGCCACCGCTCCGTTAGCGAACCGATAGGACGTCGACCGGACTTCGTGGGACTGATCGCCGACCCAGAACGTTCCCTCGCCCGACATGTCGTCGGCGATAGACACCCTCTTGCCGGGCGGCGTCGGCAGCGCATCAATCAGAGTGCGATTCGCTGCGAAGAAGGAAAGGGTCGTGTTCGACCACGCGCCCCGAGCAACGGCCTCCCACGAGCGGTCCAGCGAGCGATAGTGAAAGACCAGTTCGCTGAGCGGTGCCACGGTGAAGTCGAAGGTCTCCAACCGTCCGACGGAGTCCATCACGACACTTGCAATCGGGATGGACATCTCCGGCCCCAGGCGCGTTCGTAGATGCGTTCCTTGCGTATCGACGATGTAGCCGGGGTCGGCCACCTTGAGGCGGGAGCGGGTCTCGGCTCGACCGACGACGCTCATGAGTGCCCCATTCAGGACGGCGAGGCCGAACGAACCGGCGCACTCTGACCATACGCCGAGCGGCTGGGTGCCGAGACCCCGAGAGATGACGTCGCACAGCGTCTCTGGGGACATCGAATGGACCACAAGCGAGGACAGTATCGGGCAGTAGACGACGCATGGGGACGACGGACGCAGTAGCGCCGAGTGCCCGTTCACGAAGCGGTCGTCAACCCGCTCCTAGCGGCAGCTATGCGCCGACGTCCAACCATGCGAGAGCGATTCGCGCACCAACCGAGGCCGCGCCACTTCCGTTGAGCGCGACTGCTTGCAGGAGAGAGGGCACGTCCACCTGGCCGGACTCCCACGCGGGCGACATCACCCAAAGGATCGTTTCTTGCTCCTCGAAGTTCCCTACGGCTTCATGCGCTGCCACTGCTTCGCAGAGCATCGACATTGCGTCCGTCGATTGCTCATGAACGAGCAGGACGGCGGTGTCTTCGATGACTGCGGTGTCGTTCGACGCCAGGAGGCGAGCAGCGGCAACCCTTCGTTCTTCCCCCCAAGCAACGGTCATGAGCGAAGCGTGGCTTCCGCCGGGGGCGCTGGTCAACCATCCATAGCGGCAGCTCTGTGCTACCTACGCCGAAGATCCTTGCGATGGACATCGTCGATCTAGGTTCGGCGCTTCTTGTCGAACCGGTACATGACGAGGGAGATCAACGTCACGGACGCCCAGAGCACCAACCCGTCGCCAACATTGGTCTCGTCGGACCTCAACAAGATGAAGCACAAGAACAACGGGAGCACAGCGAGCAGCATCAGCCCGAGGGTCAGACCGTTGTCCTCAGGAAGCCCGCCAAGCACAAGTGCAGTGTGTTCCCCTCAGCGTTCGTTGTCCATGAGCAGACCGGCAGATCTGTACGTCGGCACTATTCACGGTCGGGCCGGTCGGCACGTGACTTGGACCGACGTCGTGCGTCTCGGATCAGGTTGCCGGCGACGTAGATCGCCGCGAACGCGACGAAGGCCCAGAACACCCACAAAGGCACGGAGAAGCCGTTCGGCCCTGCGATCACGTGCGCAGATTGCCCGACGCTGGCGGCGTTGTCCAGCGTGCTGATCGGCAGCCATGCGCTACGCAACTGGAAAGCACGATGATCTCGGCGACACCGAACCGTTACGGTGACGTGATGCCCTCTGCCAACGCGAGCTTGTTGTGTTGGTGATCCGAAGATCAGAACCCGCAGACGCCGGCGCGTGCGTTCAGGTGGCCGGTGATGCGCATGAGCGGGTGTATTCAGCGATGAGGGAGATCTACGGTGACGACCTCTTCGAACGCCTCCGTCCCGACTGGGCAGGTGTTCAGGCCCGACAAGTCCAAGCCTGGTTGAACGACGCGCAGGTGGCGGTGTGGGTTGCCGAGCTTGACGGGCTCACTGTTGGCTTCATCGCCACCACTTGCGAGCAGCAGACCGGGATGGGCATGCTCGAACTCGTCGCCGTCGATCCGGCTCACCAGCGGCAAGGAATCGGCGGGCGGTTGGTTGCGCACGCGCTCGCTCATCTGCGCCAGGCCGGGGTGGTGTACGTCGAGGCGTACATCCGTGACTTCCCCGGCCACGAGCCAGCGCATCGAACCTTTCAATCGCAAGGCTTCACCCGTCGTGCCGTGATGCCGGTGCTGCTCTACCGCCCGGTCGAACGACCGGGCGACCCCGCGCCTCGACCCTTGCTGATCCGACGGCTCACGCCTGTCGATGTGGAGGCCTGTGTCGCGTTCGGCGTCGAGGCGTTCCGTTCTGTGTACTCCTCCTTCGAGACCCTCTATGGTCCAGACCTCTTCGGTCGCATCGAACCGGATTGGGAGGCATCACAGTCCTCCTACATCCGAAGCGCCATCACCGACAGCAACGACGAAACCTGGGTCTATGAACGCGACGGACAGCCCACGGGCTTCGTGGTGCTCAAGATGGACGACCACGGGATCGCAGACATCGACCTACTCGCCGTTGATCCGGACGCACAAGGTCAAGGGATCGCCACCATGCTCAACACGTTTGCGTTCGTCCGGAGCCAAGAGGCATCGATGACATACGTCGTCGTCGCGACCGCCGACGACCCCGGACATGCCCCCGCTCGCCGCTCCTATGAGCGCGCCGGCTTCACGCCGATGCCGATCCAATGGAACCTCCAGATCATCCATCTCTGACTGGCAGCACCCGAGCAGATCGGCAGCTATGCGCTGCCACGAGCGAGCGAGACGCAGAGCTTGGTCGAGACGGCCGCCACTGCCACCAGTACGGCCACAAGTGGTAGCCACAGTGACACGACTGACAGCAGGAAGCCTCCGAACACGGCGATACCTACGCCCCACATACTCGGACTCCAGCCGGTCGGTGTTCGCATGCGCTCCCACGCGGCCAGCAACATGAACCAGACAAGGGTGAACCCCATGATCAGGGCCATGCCGCCGCCAATGTTCGCTCCGATCGTCGCCGCGGTAAACACGCGGTAGCAATACGCGACGACGACCTCCGCTAGCACGATGAGCGCCAAGGTGACCTGCCAGCGAGACAACCCACGTCTCCGTATCGGCTCTGCTGCGAGCACAAGCCCCAGCCCGACCACCGCCATCGTGAGTGATGCGATGCCGATTGCCATCTGAGCCGCGGCATCCAGCCGTATCGGTTTCACCATGTAGTAGTCGGCGTATCGTCCTTCCCCTTGATCACCGATCAACCACCAAGCGGCCGTCGGTGTAGATGCGACGAGCAGGACGGTTCCAGCGATCGCGAAGCGGCGCACGTCAGTCGATTGCTGCACCTCCGACACGGAGCGCAGATTGCCCGGTATGGGCGCTACTTGCAAGTGCCTGGCTCGAGTTCGGGGAGCGGGCAACCGCTCGGCTGTCGCTGCGTGCTCCGCAGGGCGGCGGCGACCTCCGCGGCCTGACAACCGTCGACACCCAGGGACCAAGGTCCGTGTTCGCCGACGAACGGCGGGCATACGCTCGTCGTCGGATGCCGTTCCGGATCGCCAGACGCGAGCACCTCACCCCGAGCACGTTCCTGTGGGAAGTGGATGCCCCCGATGTCGCTGCGTCCGCGCGCGCCGGACAGTTCGTGATGGTGCGACTGCACGACGGCGCCGAACGCATCCCGCTCACCATCGCCGACTACGACGCCGACCGCGGCACCGTCACCGTGGTGGTGCAGGCGCTCGGCCGCTCCACCGCCGAGATGCGCGACAAGTACCACGAGGGCGACACGTTCGCCGACTTCGTGGGTCCGCTGGGCATGCCCACCGAGATCGAACCCGGTGACTCGCACGTCGTGCTGGTGGGCGGCGGCCTGGGCGTGGCACCGGTGTTCCCGCAGCTGCGCGCGTTCAAGCAGGCGGGGCACCGCACCACGGCGATCGTCGGGTTCCGCAGTGCCGACCTGCAGTTCTGGACCGACAAGCTGGGCGAGTTCGCCGACGAGCTCATCGTGTGCACCGACGACGGCAGCGCCGGCCGCGCCGGGCTGGTGACCGAGGCACTCGCCGACGTGGTGGCGAACGATCGACCCGAGCTCGCGGTGGCCATCGGCCCGATGGTGATGATGCGGGCCTGTGCCGAGGTCACTCGGCCGGCCGGCGTGCACACCGTGGTGTCGCTGAACACCATCATGGTCGACGGCACCGGCATGTGCGGCTCGTGCCGCGTCAGTGTCGACGGGGTCACCCGCTTCGCCTGCACCGATGGACCCGACTTCGACGCGCACGCCGTCGACTTCGACGAACTCCTGGTCCGCCAGCGGCGGTTCGAGGAGGAGGAGACCGCGGCGGCGGCCGACTACGAGCACCGCTGCCAGGTGGAGCAGACCCTGTTCGTGGAGGGTCGACGCACGTACAAGAAGCTGCGCGAGATCGAACCCACCAAGGTGCCGATGCCCGAACGCGATCCAGTCATCCGCGCCAGCACGTTCGACGAGGTCACCCTCGGGTACTCGCTCAGCGAGGCGATGCGCGAGGCCGAACGTTGCCTGCAGTGCAGCCGGCCGACGTGCATCAGCGGGTGCCCGGTCAGCATCGACATCCCGCGCTTCATCCGCCACCTTTTGGTGAAGGACGTCGACGGCGCGCTCGGTGTGATCCGCGAGGCGAACATCCTGCCCTCGGTGTGCGGGCGTGTGTGCCCGCAGGAGTCGCAGTGCGAGAGCCAGTGCGTGATCGCGAAGAAGATGGACCCCGTCGGCATCGGCCGCCTCGAGCGGTTCGTGGGCGACCACGGCAAGGTGCAGCCGTCCACCATCGCGCCGTCACGCGGCAAGCAGGTCGCCGTCGTCGGTTCGGGCCCGTCGGGCCTGGCGTGTGCGGCCGACCTGGCCCGCGAAGGGGTCGACGTCACGGTGCTCGAAGCGCTGCACGTCACCGGTGGTGTGCTGCGCTACGGCATCCCCTCGTTCCGCTTGCCGCGCGAGATCATCGACCGCGAGATCCAGGGGCTCATCGACCTCGGCGTGCGCATCGAGACCGACAAGGTGGTGGGCCGCACGTTCACCGTCGACCAGCTGCTGCACGAGCGCGGCTTCGACGCCGTGTTCCTCGGCGTGGGTGCCGGCGCGCCGAGCTTCCTGGGCATCCCTGGCGAGAACGCCGGTCGCGTGATCAGCGCGAACGAGTTCCTCACCCGCGTGAACCTGATGGGCGGCGACCGCTTCCCCGACATCGACACGCCGGTCGGCATCGGCAGGGACGTGGTGGTCATCGGAGCCGGCAACACAGCGATGGACTGCCTGCGTGTCGCCCGCCGACTGGGCGCGCACGTGCGGTGCGTGTACCGGCGCACGAAGGCCGAGGCACCGGCACGGGCCGAGGAGCTGCACCACGCCGAGGACGAGGGTGTCGGGTTCCTGTGGTTGCACAACCCGGTCGAGGTGCTCACCGACGACCGCGGCGACGTGCGCGGGTTGCTGACCGAGCGGATGGAGCTGGGCGAGCCCGACGAGCGCGGTCGACGCCGCCCGGTGGGCACGGGTGATCTGGTGGAGGTGGCCTGCGACACGGTGATCGTGGCGCTCGGCACCAACCCGAACCCCATCGTCACGCGCAACACCAAGGGACTCGATCTCGACAGCCGCGGGTACGTGGCGGCCGACCCCGTCACCCAGGCCACCAGCATCCCGGGCGTGTTCGCGGGCGGCGACATCGTCACCGGCGGTGCCACAGTGATCCTGGCGATGGGGGCAGGCCGCCGCGCTGCCGCCGCGATCCTCGACTACCTCGACCACGGCACGATGCCGGCCGTCGAAGACACCACCGAACCGGTGTGCCCGCGGTGCCACCGCCCCGTGGAGACCGGCGACGACGACGGCATCTGCTGCGCCGATCAGGTGGTGGCGTGGAAGTGCACCGACTGCGCCAAGCGCAGCGAAGGGTTCGCGTTCCCGTACGGGCGTTGCCCGGCGTGTGCCGGCACGCTGGTACCGATCGACCCCGCCGGCACCGTGCCCGACGACGCGATGGACGCAGTGCGCAAGGCGTTCGAGATCGAGTTGGGTGGCCGCGACTTCTACGTGGCCGCGGCGAAGCACACCAGCGACGAGGCGATGCACGACATGTTCCAGCGGCTCGCCGACATGGAGCGCGAGCACATCGACACGCTGGTGCGTCGGTATCACCTCGCGCCGCCCGCCGACGCGAGCGGCGACCTGCACCCGGGTGCACTGCAAGCGGGCGCGCAGCGCGTGCCCTCCGATCCGGTCGACCTGCTGCAGTTGGCGCTCACGCTCGAGCAGCGCGCCGAGGCGTTCTTCCGCGAACACCTCGACGACACCTCACCCGGTGCACGCGAGCTCTACCGCGAACTCGCGGCCGAGGAAGGTGAGCACATCGCGTGGCTCACCACCGAGATCGCGGCGTTGCAGAGCAACCGCCGCGGCCTGCTGTAGTCAGGCGCGGGCGAACTCGCGGATCACGCGACCCGGGCGCTCGCCCGAGTGCTTGCCCTGTTCGGTGACGATCTTGCCGTTCACGATTGTGGCGGCATAGCCGCGGCTCTTCACCATCAGGCGACCCTTGCCCCCGGGGAAGTCGTTCACGTACTCGGGGTGCTCGCTGGCCAGCCGGTCGATGTCGAACACGTTGATGTCGGCGTACTGGCCGACGGCCAGCGTGCCGCGCTCCTTCAGACCCAGCACCGAGGCGGGGAACGACGTGAGGCGCCGCACGGCCTCGGGCAGGCTCACCGCGTTGCGCGTGCGCTGCCAGTAGGTGAGGTAGTGCGTGCTGGCGTCGGCGTCGCAGATCTGGCCGGCGTGGGCGCCGGTGTCGGCGAGGCCGGGGTACACGTGGTCGAGGTTGAGCAGGTCGCCCATCGCGTCGGTGGCCCGGTTGAAGAACCAGGTGTTGAACAGCTCCTTGCCGTCGCTGGCGATGAGGCGGTCGATGACGAACTCCACGGGGTGCACGCCGAGCGCGGCGGCGTGATCGGCGATCGACATGCCGCCGGCCTCGTGGTAGTCGGGCGAGTCACCGGTGCCGAGCGGGTGGATGAAGTTCGGGTCGTACCACATGCCCTTCTCCTTGCCCTCCTCCACCAGGAGCGCACGGGTGGCCGGGTCCTTCAGCGCCTTCACGCGGTCCTCGATGGTGGGCAGCTGCATCAGCTGGCGCCACTGCTTGCCCTTCACCGGCGAGATCTGCGCGAGGCCGCACAGCGAGCCACTGGGGCGCGTCATCGACGCGAGCGTGATGTTGCCGTGCTTGCCGCTCTCGTTCTCGAGGAAACCGCCGAACACGTCGACGCCGCCGCGGCCGCTGTTGCCGACGCCGCCGCTGAAGAGCACGTCGCCGCAGGCCTGCGCCATCTCCTTGAGGAGCATGAACTCGTGGGCGCCCTTGGTGGCGAAGTCGTTGACGGCCTGGAACAGACCACCGCCGGCGGCGTTCATGCCATCGGCAACGGCCAGGTACTCGTCGAGCGGGGCCAGGGTGCCGGGCACGTAACGGCCGTCGGGCACGACGTGCAGCAGGATGCGCGAGGTGCTGAAGCCCACCGCGCCGCCGGCCACGCTCTCCTCGACGATGTCGCGCATCGCGTTCAGTTCTTCGGGCGTGGCGGGTTCGTCGGTGAGGGAGCGCTCGCCCATCACGTGGTAGCGCACGGCGCAGTGGCCCACCATGCCCACGATGTTCAGCGCAGGCTGCAGACGCTGCACCGAGTCGAGGTACTCGGGGTACGTCTCCCAGTCCCACGGGAGGCCGTCGAGGATGGCGTCGCGCGGAATGTCCTCGACGCTCTCCATCATCTCGGCCAGGAACTGCTTGCTCTCGGGTCGCACCGGGGCGAACGTGACGCCGCAGTTGCCCATCAGCACGGTGGTGACGCCGTGCCACGAACTGGAGGTCATGTACGGGTCCCAGCCCACCTGCGCGTCGAGGTGGGTGTGCAGGTCGATGAACCCGGGCGACACGATGTGGCCCTTGGCGTCGAGCTCGCGGGTGGCGGTCTCGCCGGTGAGGTTGCCGATGGTGGTGATGCGGTCGCCGTCGATGGCGATGTCGGCCACGTAGCCGGCCGCGCCCGTGCCGTCGACGATGGTGCCGTTGCGGATGATCAGGTCGTGCGCCACGAAGTCCCCCTCTGGTGTCCTCGTGCGACCTTACCGACCGGTCGTTTGCGCCTCGTCACCGAGCGTCGGGTTCACCGGGGGCGCATACGACGCAGGGTGATGGCCTGCATCACGCCGATCGCGACGGCCACGAGTGCCACCACGAGCGCGCCGGGGAGCCATCGCCCGAGGACGGCCAACGCGGCGATCACCACCAGGGCGACCACTCGTTCGGGTGCGACGCGGCGGATGGCGCGGTACTGGATGCCCATCAGGCCGCCGATGAAGAACAGCGCCGACAGCGCGAGCGTCCATCGGTCGTGGGTGCCGAGCTCGTCGGTGGGGTGCTCGACGAGGTGCTTCGCGACCACGGCGTACATCACCAGACCGGCCACCAACGGGAAGTGGCCGAGCGTGAAGAAGTCGCGGGCGAACCGACCACGGTCGAGTCCCTTGGCCTCGGCCAGACGACGCTCTGCCACTTCCGGGATGTACGCGAAGTACGTCCACCACAGCACACACGCCACCGCCACGGCCACCACGATGCCCAGCACGGTCTCGCCCGTGAGCCCGATGGCCGATGCGGTGACGCCGGTGGCCACCAGCACCTCGCCGAGCGAGATGATGACGAACAGCGCGTGTCGTTCCGCGAAGTGCACCGGGTTGATGGTCCACTCGCCGGCACCGCCCGCACGCGCGGCGGCGATCACGTCGATGATCGCAGCGGCGACCCACAGCCCGGTGCGTGTGTGCCCGTGCATGAACGCGCCGAGCAGCACCACGAACGGTGCGATCACCATCGTCGACGCGTAGCGGACGAACGACGTGCGGGTGCGCTCGTCGGGCCATGCCGTGCGCCCCTGCACCAGCAACACCAACAGCAGGATGCCGAGGTACGTGCCGGCGAACCAGAAGCCGCCGTCCTCGTACGCGGTGGGGATGCTGACGCTCATCACCAGCGTGACCGGGATGAGCGCGAGCACGATGAGCCGGGTGGCGCTCACCGCCTGGAGGTCGATGGCAGAGCCGACCCAGGTGAACTGCGACCACTGCCACCACACCAGCCACGCGATGAGCAGACCGCGGAACAGCCCGCCCACGGTGGGGTCGTGGGAGATGAGCGTGGCGATCTGGGTGATCGCGAGCACGAAGACGAGATCGAGGACCAGCTCGAGGTTCGTGGCGTGGCGCTCGCGCGCCGCGTCGGCCGATTCGTGGACGGCGGGTTCGCTCACGCACCCTCCTGGCGGATGGATGCGGCACGGGCATGGGCGGTGAAGCCCTCGTGGTCGCTCATCGCCAGGATGGTAGGCGTCATTCGGGCGAGGGCTGTTGCGTCGGCCTTCGCCACGGCGGTGCGCTTCAGGAACGTGTCGGCGGTGATGCCGCTGCTGACGTGCGCGAACCCGCCGGTGGGCAGGCTGGCGGGGCATCCGATCACGAAGTTGCCGGCGCTGAACAGCGTGTGTTGGCCCACCAGGATCTCACCCGCGTTCACCAGCAGGTCGAGCACCTCGGCCTCGTGCTCGGCGGCCACGGCGAGCTGCAGGTGCTCGGGGGCCCAGCGGTTGGCCACCTCGGCGGCCTGCGCGAGGTCGTCGACCAGCACGCAGCCACCGTGCACGCCGAGCGCAGCGCGGGCGGCCTCGGCGCGGGCCAGCGGCAGCGCGGCCACCTGTGTCTCGAGCTCCTGGTCGACCTGCTGCGCGAACTCGCGTGACGGCGTGA
>SXKB01000162.1 GCA_005778215.1 Actinomycetota bacterium
AACAGCGCCACCTCGCAGTGCTCGAAGTCGCCGCGCATCGAGCCGCCGAACATCTTCCCGTTCACCCAGAACTCGCCGGTCTTCTCCTGGGCGAGTGCGCTGCTGCGGTACTGACCGCCGAACGCTCGGTGCACGGCCGACGCGTAGCCGCCGCCGAGGTGGTTGCCCTGGCCGCCGCCGCCGTACATGAAGATGGTGTGGCCGCCATGGGTGTCGCGCACGCGGGCGAGCCCTTCGGCCACCTCGCGCACGGCGGTGTCCCAGTCGACGGGTTCGTAGGTGCCGTCGGGTCGGCGGCGCATCGGTGTGGTGAGGCGCTCGCCGCCGTTCTGGTAGTGGTCGAGGCGGAGGGCCTTCTCGCACGTGTAGCCCTGGCTGGCAGGGTGCTGCTTGTCGCCGCGGATGCGTTCGAAGGTGCGACCGTCGGCGCCACCGAGGCGCACCTCGATGCCGCAGTTGCACTCGCAGAGGATGCAGGCCGTGGACGACCACTGTTCCGGTTGCGTCATGCAACCAACCCTGTCACGCGTGCGCCAGTTGCGTCAAGCAACTAGCGTGGGTGGGGTGAAGCGGAGCACCTTCCAGCATTTCGACTGTTCCATCGCCCGGTCGCTCGACCTCGTGGGCGAGTGGTGGACGCTGCTCGTGGTGCGCGACGTGTTCTTCGGCCTGCATCGCTTCGACGCCATCCGCGACGACCTCGGCATCAGCCGCAACATCCTCACCGACCGGCTCACCACGCTGGTCGACGGTGGCGTGCTGGAACGCCGGCCCCTCGAGGGCGGCCACCACGAGTACCACCTCACCGAGAAGGGCAGGGCGCTGTACCCGGTGCTCGTCTCGCTGATGCAGTGGGGCGACACGTGGGCCACGCCCGAGGGCGGGCCGCCGCTGCGGCTCGAGCACCAGTGTGGCCACGACCCGCACCCGCAGCTCACCTGTGCCGAGTGCGGCGAGGCCGTCACCCGCCGCACCACGAAGGTGCGCCGCAACCGTCCGGCGGCCGCGCGTCCCTAGGGCGTCAGGAGTTGCGGCCGCGGCTGGCCACGGCCCAGTGGTCCACCACCTGACCGCGCTGCACCACGGTGAGCCGGTCGACCAGGTTCACCACCACGCAGCAGTGGTTCGGCACCACGGCCACCACGTCGCCGACGCGAGGTCGCGGGCCGTCGGTCCATGCCACGCAGTGGTGCTCGCTCAGGGACCGCAGCTCGGCATCGGGATACTCGGGCAGCATGCCGTGGCCGCGCACGATGGCGGGTTTGTCGGCGGCGAGAGCCTTCGAGCCGGCGTCGAGCACGAACCGGCCGTCGCCGTGACTGGCCACCACGGTGGCCGCCACCACGAGCGCCACCTCGTCCATGGCTGCGGTGCCCAACTGCACCTGCTGGGCGTCGTGGAACACGTAGGTGCCGGGGCGTTCATCGGTGACGGGCGGACGGGCCGAGTGCAGTGCGGTGGGGGTGGAGCCTGCGCTCAGCACCGTCGGCTCGAAGCCGGCGTCGCGTAGCAGTTCGGCCGCCTGCGAGAGCGTGCGCACTTCGTCGTCACCGGCACCGGCGGGTGCGTCGCAGGTCGAGTAGCCGTGCCCGCCGAACGTGAACGCACCATGCACCTCGAGCCCGGCATCGGCCGCGGCGCGTGCGATGGTGACGGCGTGACCCGGTGACACGCCCGAGCGGTGCAGCCCGGGGTCGAGTTCGATGAGGACGCGCAACGGACGGCCGCTGCCGCGCACGGCGGCGCCCAGCGCGGCGGCGGACTCGACCGACTCGACGCCGATCATCAGCGACGTGCGCTCGTGCAGCGCACGCAGGCGGTGGGCCACGTCGGGTCGGCCGGCCCACAGCGGGAACGCCTGGAACAGTTCGGTGAACCCGGCATCGGCCAACACCTCGGCCTCGCCGAGGGTGGCGACGGTGAGGCCCACCAACCCGGCCTGTACCTGTCGTTCGATCACCTGCAGGCACTTGCTGGTCTTGGTGTGCGGGCGCAGGCCCACCCCGCGGTCGCGCAGCCGGGCTGCCCACGAGGTGATGTTGTGCCCGAGGGCGTCCACGTCGACCACCACGGTGGGGGTGTCGATGCCGTCGGGCAGGGCGAAGGACAGTCCGGTCATCGCACCATGTTGCCCGTTAGCGTCGGCCCGATGAGCACGGCGACGAGGTCGCGGCCGGTGTGGCTGACGCGGAACCTCGTGGTGCTCACCCTGGTGTCCCTCACGCAGGACGCGGCGAGTGAGTTGCTGTTCCCGTTGCTGCCGGTGCTGCTCACCGGCGTGCTGGCGGCGCCGCCGGTGGTGCTGGGTGTCATCGAAGGTGTGGCCGACGCGACCGCCGGTGTCACCCGCTACTTCGCCGGACGCTGGAGCGACCGTCGCGGGCGCAAGCCGTTCATCGGTGCGGGCTATGCGCTCGCGGCGTTGGGCAAGGTGTTGGTGGCCGCGGCGGCGGTGTGGCCGGTGGTGCTGTTGGGTCGTGTGGTCGACCGGTTCGGCAAGGGTGTGCGGTCGGCGCCGCGCGACGCGCTCATCGCGGCCAGCACTGCGCCCGAGCACCGCGGGCGCGCGTTCGGTTTCCACCGCACGGGTGACACGTTGGGTGCGGTGATCGGTCCGCTCATCGCGCTGGTCGCGTTGGCGGTGCTCGACGACGACCTCGGTGCTGCGCTGTGGTGGGCCGTGGTGCCGGCGGCGTTGTCGGCGCTGCTGGTGTTCCTCGTGAAGGACGTCTCGGTCGCGCCGACGCCGGCCGTCGTGGTGCCCGCGGTCGCGCCGGCGCCGACGCCGACGCCGACGGAGCGGTCGCCGTTGCCGCCCGAGTTCCGGCGGGTCACCACGGTGCTGGTGCTCATCGCGCTCGTGAACTTCTCCGATGCGCTGCTGTTGTTGCGCGTGGTCGACATCGGGTTCAGCACCACCGAGGTGGTGCTCACCTACGTGGTGTTCAACCTGGTGTACACGCTGGGTGCGTACCCGGCGGGCGTGCTGGTCGATCGCTGGCCGCGGCCGCGGGTGTACGCGGTGGGCCTCGCGGCGTTCGCGGTCGGTTACGTGGGTCTGGGGTTGGTCGACGGCGGTTGGCCGGTGCTGCTGTGTGCGGCGATCTACGGGCTGTTCCCCGCGTTCACCGATGGCGTGGGCAAGGCGTGGATCAGCGCGCTGGTGCCGGTGGAGCACCTCGGCCGGGCGCAGGGTGTGTTCCAGGCGTGCAACGCCGGTGCGGTGCTGGTGGCCGGCGTGTGGGCGGGGCTGCTGTGGAACGTGGGTCCCGGCGACGGGGTGCTGCCGCTGCTCGTGGCGGGTGGTGTGGGCGCCGTGGCGGCGGTGGGCATGGCGACGTGGCAGAGTTCGCAGCCATGAGGGTGATCATCGCCGGTGGCGGCATCGGTGGCCTGACGGCTGCAATGGCACTGCACGCCAAGGGCATCGACGTGCAGGTCTACGAGAGCGTGCAGGAGTTGCAGCCGTTGGGTGTGGGCATCAACGTCTTGCCCCACGCGATGGCGCAGCTCGGTCGGCTCGACCTGTTGGAGGCGGTGCTGCCGCTCGGTGTGCAGACCGCCGAGTTGTGCTTCTCCAACCAGCACGGCCAGCTCATCTGGCGCGAGCCGCGCGGTCTCGCTGCCGGCTACCCGGTGCCGCAGCTGAGCGTGCACCGCGGTCGGTTCCACATGGCGTTGCTGGCCGAGGCGCGAGCCCGGCTGGGCGACGAGCGCGTCGTCACCGGGCATGGGGTGCGTTCGTTCGCGCAGGCCGACGGGCGGGTGGAGGTGGACCTGTTCGACCGGCGGTCGGGCGAGTCGGTCATCGACGCGGGCGACGTGCTGGTGGGCGCGGATGGCATCCACTCGACCGTGCGCGCCGTGTTCCATCCGGAGGAGGGGTTGCCGCAGTGGAGTGGCAACGTGCTGTGGCGGGCCACCACGCGCACCCGTCCGTTCCTCACCGGCCGGTCGATGTTCATGGCGGGTCACCTGCCGCACAAGTTCGTCGCCTACCCGCTCACCGAGCCCGATGCCGAGGGCATGCAGACGGTGAACTGGATCGCCGAGCTCGACCGTCGCGACGTGGGTCTCGCGTCGCGGGAGGACTGGAACAAGCGCGGTGACCTCGACGACTTCCTGCCGCGGTTCGAGGACTGGCGCTGGGACTGGCTCGACATCCCCGAGCTGATCCGTGGCGCCGAGGTCACCTACGAGTTCCCGATGGTCGACCGTGATCCGCTCGATCGCTGGACGTACGGCCGGGTCACGTTGCTGGGGGACGCCGCGCACCCGAGGGACCCCATCGGCTCGAACGGCGCGTCGCAGGCCATCATCGATGCGCTCACGTTGGCCGATCTGCTGGCCGCGGCGCCGGGCGACATCGACGGCGCGCTACGCGCCTACGACGACGAGCGTCGCCCGAAGACCGCGGCGATCGTGCTGTCGAACCGGCAGCACGGCCCGGAGCGGATGCTCGACCTGGCGCACGAGCGAGCGCCGTACGGGTTCGTCGACATCAGCGACGTGTTCGCCGAGGGCGAGCGCGAGGCGATCTCCGCCCAGTACAAGCAGGTCGCCGGCTTCAGCCTCCCCCCGAAGTGAGGCCTGGGGCATCTGGGCGTGATTCGTCCCGAATTGGGATCTGGCGCCGATCCGTCCCGGAAACCGGGACGGATCGGCGCCAGATGTCTAGCGTTCGGGCATGAACCTCACCTTCATGCTCGGGGCGTGGGCCCTGGGCGCCCTCGTGGTCGGCTTCATGAAGTACGGCGAGGGCATGGTGGCGCGGCGATGGCGGTCGCTCGCCGAGTCGGGCACCGAGGTCACCGGGGTGGTGGCGGGGGCTCGCGTGGCGGGTGGCTCGAACCCGCGCGGCGTGTTCGACGTGGACTACACCGATGCCGCCGGCGCCCCACACCGGTTGAGTGGCGTGTCGCTCGCCGGTCACATCCAGGTGGGTCAGCAGGTGCAGGTGCGGTACGAGACGGCCCGCCCGCAGTTCGGTGTGGTCGACGAACGGTTCACCGTGTCGCGCCGCCGCGACACCTACGTGGCGCTCGTGCTGTTCTTCGTGCTCGGCCTGATCGGCGGGCTCGTCGGGTGACGCGTCAGCCGGCCGGGTAGGTGAGGCCGGTGGCGGCGATGGCGGCGTCGAGTGCGGCCATCAACCCTTCGGGCGATCCGTGGCACGCGTCGAGTTCGGTGGGGCCGAGCAGCACCACCACGCCGTCGTCGGTCTCGGCCACCACCACGGGCGCCACGCCGTCGGCGGCGGTGCGCACGTGTGCGGGCTGGTCGTCGCGGTGGAACGTTGCGAACTCGACGGGCAGTTCGCTGCGGCACTCCTTCCACTCGCGCTTGGTGCGGGTGAGGCCGTGGGTGATGTCGCACAGCGCGCAGTGGGCCTTGCCGAACCGGGCGTTCACCCAGTAGGTGAGTTCGCCGCGCAGGGTGCCGTCGGCGTCGTACACGCCGATGAGCCGCCGGATCTGGTTCGTCATCCCCCGATGGTCGCCCATTCCCGAGCCGTTGGCCAGTCGCGCTCGATGTCAGGCGTCGTCGATGGCGTGCCAGAGGCGCAGCGCCTGCACCGTTTCGGCCACGTCGTGCACGCGCAGGATGCTCGCGCCGCGGGCCACGGCGGCGAGGCCGGCGGCCAGGCTGCCGCCGAGCCGCTGGTCGGTGGTTGCGTCGTTCGACAGTTCGCCGATGAACCGTTTGCGCGACACGCCCACCAGCACGGGTCGGCCGAGTGCGACCAGTTGGTCGAGGTGTCGCAGCAGCAGCAGGTTGTGCTGCGTGGTCTTGCCGAACCCGATGCCCGGGTCGATCACGATGTCGGCGATACCCGCCGCGTGGCACTCGTCGATGCGCCGCGCGAGGAAGTCGCGCACCTCGGTCACCACGTCGGCGTAGGTGGCATGGGCCTGCATGGTGCGCGGGTCGTCGGTGGGCATGTGGTTCACCACCACCGTGGCGCCGGCGGCTGCGGCCACGGCGACGAGGCGAGGGTCGGTGAACCCGGTGACGTCGTTGACGATGCGCGCACCGGCGTCGAGTGCGGCGGCTGCGGTCTCGGGATGGCGGGTGTCGATGCTGACGACGATGCCCTGCGCGGCCAGTTCGCGCACCACGGGCACGACGCGGTCGCACTCCTCGGGGGGCGGCACGGGGGTGGCGCCGGGGCGGGTGCTCTCGCCGCCGACGTCGACGATGGACGCGCCCTGTGCGGCGAGCAGGATGCCGTGGCCGATGGCGGCGTCGACGTGGGCGAAGCGGCCGCCGTCGCTGAACGAGTCGGGGGTGACGTTCACGATGCCCATCACCTGCGTGGGTGCCTGCTCGGCCATGCGCTCCATCATGCCGTGGCGACGAGCGTGGCGGTGCGCCGGCCGCGCAGTGCGCTCACCAGTTGCAGCTCGTCGACGTCGGCGAGTTCGTCGACGCGCAGCACGCGTTCGTGCACCTCACCGTCCAGCAGCAGCACGGCGCGGCCCACGCCGGGCAGGCCGCCGGAGGTGAGCGGCGGCGTGTACCACTGCGTGCCGATGCGGTACAGCACGTTGGCGCGGCAGCTCTCCACCACCTCGCCCTCGCGGTTGTGCAGCAGCACGTCGTCGACGTGCGGGTGCTGTTCGTTCAGCCGGTCGTACACGGCGCGGTGGGTGGTCTTGTGCGCGAAGAACACGCCGTGCGTGTCGAGCGGTTCGGGGGCCAGGCACACGGTGACCGTGTCGGGTGAGTGGCCGAGCGGATGCAGCGTGGTGTCGATCGTGCCGTCGCGCGCTACCAGCAGGCGCAGACGGTGCGGCGCCTCCACGTCGGCGGCCACCAGGGTGAGCACCTCGCGGGCGTGGGCCAGGTCGAGGTCGAAGTCGAAGTGGTCGGCGCTCTGTGCGACGCGGGTGAGGTGGTGGTCGAGGAAACGCACGGTGCCGTGTTCGGCGCGCATCGTCTCGAGCAGCTGGAAGTGCGGCCGGTCGGTGGTGAGCACGGCCGACTTCGCCTCGAGCTCGCGGTTCTCGTCGATCGGGCTGCTGTCGGCGGTGATGCCGCCGCCCGCGCCGTACACCACGGTGTGGTCGCGGGTGTCGACCACCGCGGTGCGGATGGCCACGTTGAACGTGGCCCACGGCCGTACCTCGCCGAACTGCAGCGGACGGATGAGGCCGATGGCGCCGCAGTAGATGCCGCGCGGCCACGGTTCGAGTTCGGTGATGTGGTGCATCGCGCTCACCTTCGGGGCGCCGGTGATGCTGCCGCAGGGGAACAGTGCGTCGAACAGGTCGACCAGGCCCAGCGAGTCGTCGATCTCGCCGGTGACGGTGGACGTGAGCTGCCACACGGTCTCGTAGCGCTCCATGCGCAGCAGCGACGGCACCTTCACCGAGCCGATGCGGGCGACGCGGCCGATGTCGTTGCGCAGCAGGTCGGTGATCATCACGTTCTCGGCGCGGTCCTTCTCCGAGTCGGCCAACCAGCGTGCGGCGGCGGCGTCGTCGTCGGGGCGAGCGGCGCGGCGCACGGTGCCCTTCATCGGCCGGCTCTGCACGATGGAGCCGCGCACTTCGAAGAACAGTTCGGGCGAGGCGCTCACCAGCACGTGACGGCCGGTGTGCACCAGCGCGTTGTAGCGACCGCGTTGTGCCTGGGCCATGCGCGCGTAGAGGTCGGCGGGGTCGCCGTCGAGCACGCCTGTGAGCCGGTCGGTGAGGTTGATCTGGTACGCCGAGCCGCTGGCGATGGTCTCGCGGATCTGTTCGACCGAGCGGCCGTACCAGTCCCATCCGCCGCGGCGTTCGATGTCGTGCACGGTGACGGGGCGGCCGCTGCCCTGCACCACGTCCTCGTGGTTGGCGGCGTGGAAGGCGGCGAACCAGGCGAGCGGCAGGTCGCCTTCGGGCGGGTGCACTTCCTGCGCGGGGTCGAACGCCGGGCCGGCCTCGTAGGCCACCACGAGGGCCACCCAGGCGCCGTGGCGGGCGTGCTGTTCGGCGGCGGCGATGAGCGGCCGCACCTGGTGGAGTTCGGTGGCCTCCTGCACGTCGAAGACCGCGTCGAGCACCACGGCCTGGCCGGTGCGGAAGTCGTCGAAGCGGGCCTGTGCGGTCATGGTGTGAGCGTTCGCCGGGTGTGCGGGGTCACGCTAGCGTCGCCGTCATGATCTGGACCGCCGTCGGTGCCGCCCTGACGCCGGCGATCGCGGTGGCGCTGAACCCCATTGCCATCGCAGCGCTCATCCTGGTGCTGCAGTCGCCGCGGGCGAAGTCGGTGGGTGGCATGTTCGTGCTGGGCTGGGTGATCGCCGTGTTCGGCATCATCGCGGTCACGTTCCTGCTGGGCGACGTCGTCATGGACGACGGTGAGGAGTTGGCGAACGACGCGGTCAACGTGTCGCAGGCTGCGCTCGGCGTGTTGCTGTTGGCGCTGGCCTGGCGGCGGTGGCGCCGGCGGCCTGCACCGGGCACGCCGGTGGAGGAGCCGAAGGTGTTCGCCAAGCTCACCTCGGTGGGGCCGCTGGCGGCGTTCGGCCTGGGGCTCGGTTCGGCGGTGCTGAACGTGAAGGCGGTGCCGTTGGCCGTGGCCGCCGGTGTGCGGTTGGCGCAGAGCGGCATCCATGGCACCGAGGGAATGGTGGCGGTGGCCATCACCACGTTGGTCGCTTCGATCACCATCGTCGGGCCGTGGGTGGCGGTGTTGCTGTTCGGTGCGCGTACCCAGGCGTCGCTGGTGTCGGTGAAGGACTGGCTGCTCGCCAACCTGTCGCCGATCATCGTGGTGGTGCTGGTGATCCTGGGGTTCAACCTGCTGGGGTCGGCACTGCTGCTGTTTCGCTGACGGTCGATCGGCTGCGCTGCCAGAAGTGGCGGCCGGCGAACGCGCACGCGATGACCACGGGCACCATGACGGCGAAGCTGGCGGCCACCACCCAGCGGGCGATCCACACGGGCAGGGCGGTCACCACCTGCGAGCCGGAGAGGATGACCGAGTGGGCGTTGCCGAAGAGCAGCCACGTGGCCACGCCGGCACCGATGAGCGCGAGGAAGCCCCACAGCTCGCCGCGCCAGGCCACCAGTGTGAGCGCCACGATGACGGCGATGGTGACCGCGGCCGTGACGGCCATGGTGATGCGTTCGCCGGTGGCGGTGGGCACGGCGAAGATGTCGTCGAGGGTGCGCACCACGTTGGCGGCCATCACCACCCAGATGATGGCGGCGACGGGTCGGGCGAGGCCGGTCCACCGGTCGCCCTGCGGGCGGGTGCGGAGTGCGGCGAAGAGTGCGATGCCACCGAACACGACGGCGAGGGCCAGCACCGGCGGCCACCACGGCACGGCCGGCACCCAGTGGAGCGTGCCGCGCACGATGAACAGGTGCTCGCTGCCGTCGAGGGTGCCGCGCACGATGAAGCTCCAGTCGAACACCTTCTGCGCGGTGTCGGGGTCGCTGAAGATGCCCGACGGCGGCACGGGCGACATCCAGTGCGCGCGATGGTCGTGCCACGCGTAGGCGTCGCCGTCGGCGACGCGCTCCCATTCCGGTTCGGCCTCGGGGTCGGCGATGTCGGGCAGGGGCGCGTTCGCGTAGCGATCGGTGTTGTAGTACACGGCCGGCGAGTGGACGTTCTGGAACACGCCGTCGCCGGGCACGTACTTCAGGTACGGCTCGCCGGTGTAGCCCTCGACGATGAGCTCCTCGCCGGTGGCGTTGGTGAGCTCGATCAGTGCGTCGCCGCCGTACACCTGCCACTGCAGGTCGGGGTGGCCGGGGTCGGTGATCTCGCTGACGTAGTTCGAGGCGTCGGCGGCGCCGCTGTGCGCGAACGCAGGGGTGCCGTCGGCCACGAGTGCCACGGCGACGATGACGACGGCGGCACCCAGTCGGCGGATGAGGTTCGAGTGGTGGTGCCGTGACCGGTGCATTGCGTCGACTCCCGCGATCGAGTCCTGACGCCACAGCCTATGGACCACGACTGCGACTGCGACGGCGACCATCGGCCCGCGCGCGCCACCGCGCGCTCACGCGATGGTCGTAGGCCCATGGACCCTCGCGCGGAAATCCTGGGCCCGCGCGGTCAAGAGTCGTTCTGATCTGATGCGAATTCAGTGTTGATGTGTTTCACTCCCTGCGTCCCCGGCGGAAACGTGGACAAAGGACGGGAATCCTCATGAACTCGAGCAACATCAAGCGCACGGTCGCGGTGGTGACGGTGGCGGCCGCGGGGCTGTTCGCTCTCACCGGTACCGGCGCCGACGCGAAGAGCAGCAACAAGGGCACCAAGGCGGCCTCGGGCGACACGCTCAAGGGCGGCGCCGTGGGTGCCAACTGCACCGCCGGTGCCAGTGGCTGGGCCAGCTACAAGAACAGCAAGAACAAGGTGTCGCTCGGTGTGGGCGCGTCTGCCGACATCACGGGCGGCCTGTGGTCCATCACCGTCACCGACCAGAACGGTGCGGTCCTGCTGTCGTCGTCGAGCGGCAACGTCGGTTCGAGCTGGGAGTTCCGCGGCGGCTTCATGCTCGCCGACGGCGACCACGTGCTGACGGTGCGTTCGGTGTCGGCCAACGGCGTCGACGTCTGCACCGCATCGCTGCCCATCTCCATCTGATCGAGGCGTGACGTCCGGCCTGGCCACCAGGCCGGACGTCAGCGCCGCGTCGCGCGCAACTGCCGACTCACCGACCGGAGCGTGGGGAGCCAGAAGTCGAGTCCGGGGACCTGCGCGCCGGGCACCTTCGCGCCGTCGTCGGCGACGCGGAGTGCGACCATGCCCAGGTGTTCGGGGTCGGCTTCGAACTCGTCGACCTCGGTGTCGTCCATCGCGCCGCCCTGCTGCTCGAGCGTCATCACGCTGTCGGGGGACAGCATTGCGAGGTATTCGGGGAAGGCAGCCACCAGGTAGCGCTTCGCCGGCACGTGTCCTTGCACCAGGCTGGCCACGCGCTCGCCCAGCAGGGTGCGTACCGCATCGGCGCCCATCGTGCCGTGCCGTGGCTGACCTGGCCCGTCCCAGGGATGGGCGAGGTCGTGCACCAGGCCGGCGATCTGCAGCTCGAAGTCGTCCGGGTCGGTGCCCCGAAGAATGGCGGCCGTCTGCAGCCCGTGGTCGAGTTCGGTCATCTGCTCGCTCTCGACCGACACGAGTGTGCCGAGGTGCTCGAGGTGGGCGATCAGGTCGTCGATGTCGGTGAAGTGCCTCACACCGGCCGCCCTTGGAAGTCGCCGATGAGGCTCACTTGCACGTGGTCACCGACGCGGGCGGCGGCCATCCGTGCCAGCTTCTCGTCGTAGTACGCGGCCCGCAGGTCGCCCTCGCTGAGGGCGTTGTAGGTGGGATAGATCGCCCGCCGGTCGTCGCGGCTGTGGTTGGGTCCGCTGCGGTGCGGGGTGCGGCTGTGGAACCACAGCATGTCGCCGGCACGCAGCGGCACCGACATCCACGGCAGCGAGTCGGCCACGTCGCGTCGGATGCAGCCGACGTCGTCGAGGGGCAGCACCTCGTGGTGCAGTCCGCTGGCCACCGCGAGGCAACCGTTGTGGATGTCGGCATCGTCGACGGCGATCATGCACGACACGTGGCGCTCGACGAACGGGTAGGCGGGCGCGTCCTGGTGGGGCGAGTAGCCCGCCCCACCGGCGAGCTTGTAGTTCACCTTCTCCTTGTAGAGCACCGCCTGCTCACCGATGAGTGCGGTCGCGATGTGGAGCATCGGGCCCTCGGTCAGCATTCCCCGGAGGCCGTCGTGGAACGGCACGAAGTTCTCCGTGCGGCACAGGCGCGGCCCGCCGTCGGTGAGCTCGCGGTAGTGCAGCACGTTCACACCGTCGGGCCACGCGGCCAGTTCGTCCACCCATCGGCGCAGTTGGGCGATGGACCGGTCGCTGAGGCAGCGCACGATCACCCACCCGTTGGTGTCGAAGCACTCGAGCGCTGCAGGATCGGTCGCCGTGAACGGCACGGGGTGGACGGACGCCCTCATGGTCGGACCGTACCGAAGCAATGTGAACATCGGATGGCCGCAGGGTCGCGATTGGGTCACGTGCCGCAGAAGGTGCGGTGCGGGGGCCCGTCGAGCGGAGCGGGCTGCGCGAACGCGGGCTGCTCGGGCCGTGCGTCGTACGGATGGGTGACGACGTCGAGCAGTTCCATGAACGGCGCCATGTCGCCGGCCGTGGCTGCGTCGAGCGCGGCTTCCACGAGGTGGTTGCGGGGGATGTGCACCGGGTTGACGCGGTCCATCGCGTCGGCCACGTCGGCGGGGTCGCGGGTGTCGGCGGCGCGGGCGTCGCGCCACCGGGCGAGCCATGCGTCGAACGCGTCGCGGTCGAAGAACAGGTCGCGGGCCGGCGCGTCGTCGCCGCGCACCACCGACGACATCGAGCGGAAGAAGGCGGTCCAGTCGATGGTCTGTTCCTGCAGCAGCGCCAGCAGTTCGTCGACGAGCACTCGATCGGTGCCGTCGGGCAGGCCCAGCTTGGCCAGCATCGCGGTCAGCCAGTGGGCGCGGTAGCGGTCGGGGAAGGTCTGCAGCACCTCGGTGGCGACGGCAACGGCCTCGTCGGGATCGTCGGCGAACAGCGGCAGCATCGCCTCGGCCAGGCGGGCCAGGTTCCACTGCGCGATGCCGGGCTGGTTGGCGTACGCGTAGCGACCGCCGTGGTCGATGCTGCTGAACACGGTGCCGGGGTGGTAGCGGTCCATGAACGCGCAGGGGCC
>SXKB01000163.1 GCA_005778215.1 Actinomycetota bacterium
GTACGCCGTGTACCAGGCGGGGTTCTCGAGCACGTTGCGGAGCACCACCGGCGGTGTGTCGGTGCCGTAGTAGCCCTGGCCGATCAGGCTGATCCGCGGGTGGTTCTTCCCGGCCAGGTCACGCAGTTCGGTCATCACGTCACCGACGGCACGCGGCGGCGGAAGGGGGAGAGGCCCGTCCATCAGGATGCTGCCGGGGACGGTGGCGTGCAGCAACTCGTCGATCGACGGCACGCCGACGACGTCGAGCATGTGCTGTTGTTCCTCGGCCGACGGGCCGATGTGGCGACGGACGAAATCGTCGGTGCCCAACAGTTGGGCGAGGGTGGGGCGTGCGCTCATGGAGGCCTCCTGGGGCGGGTCCGTTGGTGCTTCCCCCGCTGTCATCGGTGCCTGAGAGCTTCTCCGCGCGCGTGGCGGATTTCCCCGTCGGCGAGCCGGACGAGCCGGCTGCTTTCCAGCGTTGCCCACCCGGGCGGTCCTGTTGCCTGAGAGATTCCGGGGAGGTTGCTCCTTCGGCGCCCCGCCGCTGGCTGCGTCGTGGCTCTCCCGCTCGGGTGTATCGGCAAGGAGACGCTATCCCATCACGGGCGCAACCGGCGGGCAATCGGCCCACAGCGCGCTGACCAGGTACTTTGCACGTCGAGGGATGGCATTTGGACGAATCTTTGATCAAGAGGAGCCGACAGCTTCCGATCTGACGAGTAAGCAGTGAAGCAGCCAAACGTTCGGGAGACCCTTGGCGTGTCTGCTGCGGGCGATGTCAACAGATCAACGGAGGATTCGATGAATCGAACCAAATGGATGGCCGGCATTCTCACCAGTGCCGCTGTCGTGCTCGCCGGCCTCGGCGTCGGCACGGCAAGTGCTGGTGCGGCGCCGAAGGTCGATCCGCTACTGCCCACCGAGCTGACGCTCCCGTTCATGGGAGCACCCCTCAAGCTCACCGTCACCACCGGCCCTGGCGGCGCGATCGCCAGCGCCGATCTCGACAACGCCGGTGCCTTCACGGCCACCGACGTCAGCGCCAAGAAGGTGCGGTTCGTCGCCAACGACGGCACGCTCCAGCTCACGGTGAAGTCGAAGGGCAACGAGCAGCGTGTCACCGCCAAGGCGGCCGAGTTCAGCCAGCTCGTCGGCAGCTCCAACTGGAGCGGTGACGTGTTCGGCACGGGCCAGGCGTCCACGGTGGCATTCACCATCGGCGGCGACGAGCTCGCCCCGACGCTCACCATCGACGAGGCCGTGTCCGGCGACGCAGCCGCGGGTGGCGAGGCCACCATCGGCGAGGTCCGCACCGAGTCGGACGACGACGACGGCGAGATCGAGGTGAAGGGCAGCGTGAAGTTCACGCTCGACGGTCAGAGCCGCACCCTCTCGATCAAGATCGAGACCGGTGAGGACGACGACGATGACGACAGCCCCGAGGGCGCGTCGCTGCGCATCACGCTCTCGAAGCTCCGTGGCGTGCCGCAGAGCATCGAAGATGCCGTCGGTGAGAAGACCTGGACCGCCGCCCTGTGCGACGGCGCCAGCACCGCCACCGTGGTCTACACCGTGAACGCCGATGGCACCCTCACGCTCGGTAGCGCCACGAACTCGGACGGCTCGAGCCCCGAGATCAAGGCCGAGAGCAACAAGATCGAAGTCCGCTTCGGCAAGGATGCCCGCGTGAAGTTCCGCAGCAGCCTCGATGGCGACCAGATCACGGTGCGTGTCGAGGAGAAGGTCCGCTGCCGCGACGCCGCCGACCCGACCACCAACGTCTCGACGTCGACCACCATCGACGACGATGACGACGATGACGACGACGACCACCAGGGCCGTGGTGGCGACGACGACGATGACGATGATGACGACGACCACGGTGGTGGCGGTCGTGATCACGATGAGGACGACTGACCTCCATGTCGTTCGGTCACTCGCGGGTGCGGCTCCTCCTCGGGGGAGCCGCCCTCGCATCCCTGCTGCTGGTGAGTGCCGGCTGCAGCTCCGATGATGCCGATGTCGACGCGAACTCGGCCGATGCCACCACGGTGGTGTCGGCCGAGTCCACGGCGGCGCCGTCCACGATCGCGTCGTCCGTGGATCCCGGTCCCGTACTGCAGACCGCGTTGGCGCAGCTCGCAGCGGGCTACCACTTCACCTCGAACTTCGTGGTGAACGGTGCGCAGGTGCTCTCCGCCGACGGCGATCGCATCGCCGATGCCAGTCGCTTCACGGTCAGCACCAACGGTGCGGTGGTGAACTACATCACCACGCCGGCCGGTAGTTGGGCACAGCCCGACGGTGGCGACTGGGACCAGATCGACGAGGCTGCACCGGTGAGCGATCCGGTGGCAGCACTGCTGGCTCCCGCAGCGATCGGTGTGCTGTCCGACGACGGCACGTCATTGCGGCTGCGGGTCACGGTGTCAGCCGTGACGCTCGGCGTCGCCCAGGAGGGCACCGCCGATGTCGACGTCGTCATCACCGGGGGAGCCGTCACCGAGATCGGCTACTCCACCACGGTCGACGGCAGCGTCGGCAGTGTGGCCACGACGGTCGGTCCGGTGGTCGACCCGACGCCCATCGTCGCTCCAGCCTGATCATGCAACGAAGGCGCCGGGCCCTGGCCCGGCGCCTTCGTCGCGTTCGTGCATCGGTGCCCCACACGGGCATCGTCGGGGGCGGCAGCGAGTCGTCTAGCGTCGCCGCCATGACGGTGCCCACACGCGACGACTTCCTGCTCGATCCCGACGTGGTGTTCCTCAATCATGGTTCGTTCGGCGCCACACCGAAGGTGGTGTTCGACGAGTACCAGCGGCTGCAACTGGCGATGGAACGCAATCCGGTGGAGTGGCTCGGGCGTCGGGCTGATGACCTGATGGCCGCCGCGCGCGCCGATGTGGCCGCCTACGTCGGCGCGGCGGCCGACGATCTGGTGTTCTTCCCGAATCCCACCACGGCGATCAACATGGTGGCCAAGAGCCTGCATCTCGCGCCCGGCGACGAGATCGTCACCACCGACCACGAGTACGGCGCGATGGACCGCACCTGGCGGAAGCTCACTGCGGAGGCGGGCGCGACGTACGTGCGCGTGCCGATCCCGGTGCCCGTCACCACCGCGACCGACTTCGTCGAACGAGTGTGGTCCGCTGTCACGGCTCGCACCCGTGTGTTGTTCCTCAGCCACCTCACGAGCGCGACCGCGTTGGCCTTCCCGGTGCACGAGTTGTGCCGCCGGGCGCGGGCGGCCGGCATTCTCGCCATCGTCGACGGCGCCCACGTGCCCGCGCACATTCCCCTCGACCTGCGAACCCTCGACTGCGACATCTACACCGGGGCGTTGCACAAGTGGATGTGCGCACCGAAGGGTTGCTCGTTCCTGTGGGCACGCCCCGACGTGCAACCGATGCTGCAGCCGTTGGTGGTGAGCTGGGGGTGGGAGAGCGATCACCCGGGTCCGTCGCAGTTCGTCGATCACCACGAATGGCAGGGCACCCGCGACCTGGCACCGTTCCTGGCGGCCAGCGCGGCGGTGCGGTTCGTCACCTCGCACGACTGGGCTGCCGTCCAGACCGAGGGGCACCATCGCACCCTGCGGGCGCGGGCACGGATCGACGAACTCACCGGGCTCGGGGCGCTGAGCCCCGACGCGACGCCCGATCACCAGTGGATCGGGCAACTCGCGTCGATCCGCCTCCCCGCCGACACCGACGTGGTGGCGCTGAAGGCCCGCTTGTTCGACGAGTACCGCATCGAGGTACCGGTGCACCGCTGGAACGACATCCCATTGCTGCGCATCAGTTGCACTGCGCACACCACCGACCACGATGTCGACGCGCTCGTGGTCGCACTGCGATCCGAGCTGCGGTGACGAGTAACGTCGACCCCATGGGGATGCCGCAGGGCCTGGGCGTGATCGACCTGATGCTGGGCATCCCCGAGCCCGGTCAACGCGACCAGTGGTACTCGTTCCTGCAGCCGAACCTGCGTGACGCCGAGAGCCGCGACATGGCGATGCCGGCGCAGTACATGTTCAAGGACATCCCTGCGGACCCCAGCGCTGCCGACATGATCGAGTGGACCATCGACCAGATGGACGGTCACGGCATCGAGCGCGCGCTCATCGGCTGCTCCCTCGAGGGTGGAGTGCAGAACGACGCGCTGGTGCGACACCCCGATCGCTTCTTCGGCTGCTTGCACGTCGACCCCAATGGCGGCGTGCCGGTGCTGCGCGACATCCAACGGGCCCACGACGAGCTGGGCATCAAGGGTGTCTCGCTGTTCCCCAGTGGGTGCAACCCGCCGCTGCCCATCAACGACAAGCGGATGTACCCGGTCTACGCGAAGTGCGCAGAGCTGGGCATCCCCGTGCTGTGCTGCGTGGGCGTGCCAGGCCCACGGCTGCCGATGGCGCCCCAGCACGTGGAGCTGATCGACGAGGTGTGCTGGTACTTCCCTGAACTCACGTTCGTGATGCGTCATGGGGCAGAGCCGTGGACCGACCTCGCGGTGAAGCTGCTGTTGAAGTGGCCGAACCTGTACTACTCGACGAGCGCGTTCGCACCGAAGTACTACCCGAAGGCCATCATCGACTTCGCGAACACCCGCGGCGCCGACAAGGTGATGTACGCCGGCTACTTCCCGATGGGGCTCAGCCTGCAACGCATCTTCGCCGAACTGCCGCACGTACCGCTGCGCGACGAGGTGTGGCCGAAGTTCCTCCGCCACAACGCGGCTCGCGTGTTCGGACTCGAGACATGAGTCGCTTTCCTTGGCCCGTGCCCTATGGCTGGTTCGCGGTGGCGTGGAGCGCCCACGTGTCGCGAGGGGGAGTGGTGCCCTACCGTGCCTTCGGTCGCGACCTCGTGCTGTGGCGCGACGAGCGCGGCGACGCACACGTGCACGACGCGTACTGCCCGCACCTCGGCGCGCACCTCGGTCATGGCGGCACGGTGAGCGACTGCGAGCTGGTCTGCCCGTTCCACGGCTGGCAGTTCGACGACAGCGGTCGCAACACCTGCATTCCCTACAGCGAGCGCGCGAACGGCAAGGCGCGGCTCCGCCGCTATCCCGTGCTCGAGCGGAACGGTCTGGTGATGGCCTGGTACCACCCGAACGACGAGCCACCGATGTGGGACATCCCAGCGGTGCCCGAGTTCGGTGAGGCCGCCGACTGGGCCACCCCGGTGTGCCGCTACTTCACCATCGACACCGCCTGGCAGGAGATGGCCGAGAACGGCGTCGACGCCGCGCACTTCCGGTACGTGCACGGCACCGCCGAGGTGCCGATCCTCGAGGAGTACACGCCCGACGGCTTCCGTTCGCACATGCGCTCGAAGCAGTTCTTCGTGACGCCTCGCGGGAACGTGGAGGGTCGCATCGATTCCGACGCCTGGGGTCCCGGGTTCAGCGTGGTCCGCTTCAGCGGCATCGTCGACACGATGCTGCTCGGGTGCGCCACGCCCATCGACGAGGACCACTGCGAGATGCGGTTCACCTTCACGGTGCGCCGATTCGCCGACGACCGCGCCACCACCAGCGTGGGCGAGGCCGCGATCAACGAGATCTCGCGCCAACTGCTCGAGGACAAGCCGATCTGGGAGCACAAGGTGTTCGTCGACCGTCCCGCGTTGGCCGACACCGACGGCCCGTTCCTGCAGTTCCGCCAGTGGGCGGCCCAGTTCTACGTCGACGCCACCTGATCGTCCATGACCACCGCGCTCGTGTTCGCCATTGCCGCCGCGCTCCTCCTCGGCGGCTCCGACTTCTTCGCGGCTCGATCGGCGCGCACCACGCCGTCGGTGACCGTCACCCGTACGGCCGTCGCCACCAGCGTCACGCTGTCACCCCTGCTCCTGCTGTTGGTGGAATGGGAGTGGGTGGCCCACGACGTCGTCGTCGGCAGCCTGTCCGGGCTGTTCATGATCAGTGGCCTGATGCTGCTCTACGAGGGCTACGCCGTGGCCCGCATGGGCATCGTCGCCCCGCTCGCCTCGGTGTTGTTGGCGATGGTGCCCGTGGTGTGGGATCTGATCAACGGTGTGCGACCAGGCTCGACGGCGGCCGCCGGCATGGTGCTCGGGCTGCTCGCCGTGGTGCTCACCTCGTACACACCGGGCGGCACTGGCAGCGTGACGATGGGTGCCCTGCTCGGCATCACCAGCGGTGTGGTGTTCGGAGTCGCCTTCACGCTGATGGGCGAGGTGGGGGAGTCCTCCGGCCTGTTGCCCGTGGTGTTCCAGCGCGGCAGCGGATTCGCGCTGCTCGCCACCATCGCACTGTTCCGCACGGAACCGTTCTTCGCCGTCGGCATCGGTCGCCGCTACGCCATGGGCGCCGGACTGCTGGGCCTGGTGGCCATCGGGTCGCTGCAACTGGCGTTCCAGCGCGGCGACACGGGCCCCGTGTCCGTGGCGTCGTCGCAGTTCGCCACGGTCGCCGTGGTGCTCTCGGTGCTGTTCAACAAGGAACGCATGCGGTGGTGGCAGGCAGTTGGTGTGGCCGCCACGGCCGTCGCCGTCGCACTCATCGCTGCGGGAGGTTGATCACGGTGCGGCAGCCGCCGACCGGCGGGTACGTGCGTCCGACGCCTGCACAGGGGTAGCGTGGCCCGCCATGGCCGAGAAACCCGTCATCACCATTCCTGAGGGCGAGCCGCCCGCCGACCTGCTCATCGAGGACGAGATCGTCGGTGACGGCGACGAGGCCACCGTGGGCAAGCGTGTGATCGTGCACTACGCCGGCGTGGCGTGGAGCAACGGTCGCGAATTCGATGCCAGCTGGAACCGGGGCGACACGTTCGACTTCCGGCTCGGCGCTCGCGAAGTCATCGAGGGCTGGGACAAGGGTGTGAAGGGCATGAAGGTCGGCGGCCGCCGCCGACTCACCATCCCGCCGCATCTCGGCTACGGCGATCGTGGTGCCGGTGGAGTCATCCGTGGCGGCGAGACGCTCGTGTTCGTCGTCGACCTCGTCGCAGTTCGCTAACGCATCGCGCTGTCACGGCGCGGCCGCCGCACCCACAATCCGGGGCCCGACGCGCTGCGTTCGGCCACCACGGTGCCCGCCGCGTAGTCGTGCAGTCCGCGCAGGTTCACCACGATCGGCGCATAGACCACCATCACCAACAGGGTGACCCAACCGTTGTCGAGACCGGCGAACAGACCGAGCAGCATCGGCAGCGCTGCCACCAGCCAGCGCATCGCGGCCGCCACGAGATTCGGGCGTCGCAGCGTGCGATGGTCGACCACACGGATGCCCATCCAGAGCTTGCCGATGGACCAGCCGAACATCGCGGTGGGCAGCACGTAGTAGATGCCGTGGACGGCGGCGGTGGCCCAGTTCGCCGCTCCGGCCTTGGCCGCGAGGAGGGTGGGGGCACCCACCACCAGTTCGTCGACCAGTCCTGCCGACAGACGCCTCCATCGCGTTGCCTGATGTCGTCCGTCGCGCAACGGCGGGCGAGGGGGCTTCACCAACGGTGGTTTGTCGGAGCGGTACTCGGGGTCGTCGAAGTCGTCGGCCACCGCCGTCGGATCGACAGCCGCCCAGGCCACTGCTTTGTGCACTTCCTCGGTGTAGCTCCCCGCTGCGACGACCTCGCCGCGCACGATGCCGAACGGCACGTCGCCGGCGCGCAGGACGGTGCGGAGCAGGTCGACCTGGTGCGCGTCGAGATGGTGGATCGGTACCCGGCACGGCGCCGGCACGTCGGCTGCGGAGCGATCGTCCATCGCAGCGGAAAGGCTAGTCAGCGACGAGGCGGCGGACGCCCACCACCCGGGTCGTCGTGAAGGAACCTTCACGAATCACGTCACCGGTACGGGGCGCCTGGATCCAGGTGTTCGGACCCGTGGCGATGCCGACGTGGCCGATGATGCCCGAGCCGACGGCGGTCTCGAGGAACACCAGGTCGCCGGGGCGAATGGCTTCGGTGGTCCAATCGACCACCGTGCCGAACGCCATTTGCGCGCCGCTGTAGTGGGGGAGGTCGATGCCGATCGTCGCATAGGCGGCGAGCGTGAGACCCGAGCAGTCGTAGCTGTCAGGACCGGCGGTGTTGAACTTGTAGGGCTTGCCGAGCTGCGCACGGGCGAACGCCAGCACGGTGCTCACCTTCGCGGGAACCGCGCCGGTGGACGGCTTCGGCGTCGTGGTGGTCGGCGACGGCGTGGCCGGCGGGGTGGTGGTGGACGGGGCGGGGGCCGTGGGTGCTTTGCCACCCGCCGGCACCTTCAGCTGCATCCCCGGGTAGATGATGCTGCTGACCGTCATCTGGTTCGTGGTGAGCAGCGAGCTCAGCTTCACGCCGAGCTTCTGGGCGATGCCGCTCAGCGAGTCGTTGCGCACCACGGTGTACGTGCCCGGCTTGGAGGCCGGCGTGGTGGTGCTGGTGGTGGGTGCCGGTGCGGTGGGCAGCACGCCACCCTTCGGCACCGCCAACTGCATCCCCGGCCAGATGAGGCTGTTGAGCGACAGCTTGTTCGCGGTGAGCAGCGCCGTCGTCGACACCTTGAGCTTGGCGGCGATGCCGGTGAGGTAGTCGCCCGCCACCACGGTGTACGTGCTGGCGGCGGTGGGCTTCGGTGCTGCGGCGGTCGTCTTGGCCGGCACCCCCGCCGTGCTCGTGCCGCGGGAGGGGACCTGCAACTGCATCCCCGGCACGATCAGACTGGTGGTGGTCAGGCCGTTCACCTGGAGCAGATCCTTCAAGCTCACATTGAGCTTCAGGGCGATGCCGGAGAGGTGGTCGCCCGCACGCACCGTGTAGGTGGCACCCGACGTCACCGGGGCGACCGGTGCGGCCATCACCGGATCGAGCGCAGCGCCGGTGGTGAGGCCGATGCCGATGCACGCAACGAGGACGACACGGTGCAAGCGAAGCATGCACTCTCATCGGCTTGTTGAGGGTGAGACTTTACGGTTCCTTGAGGGCGTGGCGCGTCGTGGCTGGTCACGGCCGTGAAAAATTGTCCAGTAGTGTTGCGATCGTGAGTCGACCGAACCGGGGACGGGAGCGTCGCACGGCCATGGGAACGCAACCCCAGGGCTGGCGGACGCTACGAAATTCGTACCGGCCCATCGAACCGCTCCGACCCGACGAGGTCGAGCACGTGCACCGGGCGTCCCTCGCACTGTTGTCGACCACCGGCATGCGGGTGCTCCACGACGGCGCTCGCCGGCGCCTCGCGAACGCCGGGTGCCAGGTCGACGGGCTGATCGTGCGGTTCGACCCCGAGATGATCGAGGAGACCCTGCGGAGCGCGCCGTCGACGTTCACCCTGCAGGCCCGTGACCCTGCGAAGTCCCTGGTCATCGGTGGCGACCACGTGGTGTTCACCTCGGTCGGCGGGCCGGCCTTCGCCTCCGACCTGCAACGGGGTCGACGCCCCGGCACCCACCACGAGCAGGCCGAGTTCCTGAAGGTGGTGCAACAGCTCGACATCGTGCACCAGGAGGGTGGGGGACCGTTCGAGGCGATGGATCTGCCGCCCGAGACACGCCATCTCGACCTCTACCTGTCACTCATCCGGCTGCTCGACAAGAACTGGCAGGGCGTGGCACTGGGCCGCGAACGGGCCCACGACTGCATCGAGATGGCCGCCATCGCGCTCGGCACCGATCGGGAGGGGCTGGCGGCGAACCCGGCGCTGCTCACCATCATCAACACCAACACTCCGCTCACGCTCGACATCCCGATGGCGGAGGGCCTGATCGAGCTCGCCGAGGCAGGCCAGGCCATCTGTGTCACCCCGTTCACGCTGGCGGGCGCGATGGCACCGGCCACCCTTGCAGGAGCGCTGGTGCTGCAGAACGCCGAGGTGCTCGCCACCGCCACACTGGTGCAGCTGGTGCGGCCGGGCGCACCCGTGGTGTACGGCTCGTTCACCTCCAACGTCGACATGCGCAGTGGATCGCCGGCGTTCGGGACACCCGAGTACACCAAGGCGGCCCAGGCCAGCGGGCAGCTCGCTCGACGCTACGGGCTGCCGTTCCGCTCGTCGAACACCACCGCGTCGAACGTGGTCGACGCCCAGGCGGTGTACGAGAGCGCCATGTCGCTGTGGGGTGCCGTGATGGGTGGCGCCAACCTGGTGAACCATGCAGCCGGCTGGTTGGAGGGTGGCCTCACCGGCTCGTTCGAAAAATTGGTGATCGACGCCGAGATGCTGCAGATGGTGGGGGAATGGCTGCAGCCGATCGAGATCTCCGACGATGCGATCGGCCTCGATGCCATCGCCGAGGTGGGCCACGGCGGCCACTTCTTCGGTTCCCCGCACACGATGCAGCGCTACGAGCACGCGTTCTACTCGCCGCTGGTGAGCGACTGGCGGAACTTCGAGACCTGGTCGGAGACCGGCAGCGACGACGCCACCACCAGGGCGAACCGCATCTGGCGACGGTTGCTCGACGAGTACGAGCAACCCGCCCTCGACCCGGCCATCGACGACGCGCTCGTCGAGTACGTGGCACATCGCAAGGAAGCGCTCGGCTGAGTCAGCAGCCTGCCGTCTTCCTCAGGATGGGGTACGGGTTCACGGCCTTCCCGCCACCTGGATGCACCTCGAAGTGCAGGTGCACCACCGTGGTGAGCCCGGTCTTCCCGGCGTAGCCGATCACGTCGCCGGCCCGCACCGGGACGCCGAGTCCGATGCCCTTGGCGAACCCGTCGAGGTGACCGTAGAAGTACTTCGTGCCGTCCTTGGCGGTGAGCCAGAACTGGTTGCCGCCTCGAGACCCCGGGTGGTCGGTGCGCAATCGGGTGATGCGACCATCGGCCACGGCGTACACGGGCGTTCCGCGTGCGGCGAAGATGTCGGTGCCCTCGTGGCGTCGGCCGCCCGAGCGCGGCGCGCCCCAGGTGTCCCAGAAGTTGCAGGTGGTGGGCAGCGGAAAGGCCGCAAGGGGTACCACGGTGGGGGCTGCGCCTGCTGCCTCGGTGAGCGCGTCGGCCGTGGCCTGGTCGAGCAGGCCGGTCACCTTCAGACCCATCCAGCGTTGGAACAGTGCGACCGACTGCTTCGTGGCGCTGCCGTACACGCCGTCGGCACCACCGGCAGGGCGAGCGCCGACCGCGATGAGCTGACGCTGCAGCGCCGTGACGGCCGGACCGCTGCTGCCCACCGAAGGAAGACCGGATGACGGTGCCGAAGGCGCCGGAGTCGCGGCCGGTGCCGCGAGCACCGCCGCCGTCCAGGCGTCGACGGTGCCGGTGGCGGGCAGCTGACGGGCCACCTGGAACGAGCGGACCGCCGTCGCCGTGGCCGGGCCGTACAGGCCGTCGGCGCCACCCGGCACCCGGATGCCGGCGGCGAGCAGGCGCTGCTGCAGCTGCTGCACGGCGGTGCCGGAGGCCCCGGGGGCGAGCTGGGGCTTCGCGGCCACGAGCCCGAGTGCGGTGGCGGTGGCGAGGTCGACGGTGCCGGTGGCCGGCAGGCCCTTGGCCTGCTGGAACATCGAGACGGCCCCGGCCGTCCCCTTGCCGTAGAAGCCGTCGGCACCGCCCGGCACCCGGATGCCGGCCTTCATCAGCAGCTCCTGGAGGCGTCGCACCAGTTCGGAGTACTCGCCACGCTGGGGCAGGGTGACCGCGTCGGCTCGGACGTGCAGCGACGCAGCCGATGCCGCCTGTACCTCGAGTGCAGGTACAGCGATGAGGGTGCTGCACCCGATGATGATCATGCGCCGAAGATGTCTGCCGACGTGAGGCATGTGCTGTCTCCTCGTTCGGCCCGCTGAGTGACCACCGTAGACCCCTTCGCGCAAGAAGTGAAGTCGCTCCCGGAGCGTGCCATGATGCGCATCGACCCGAGCACGGGCGAGGAGAGGGGCGTCACATGGCCGACAAGCGCAGTGCGACCGACGAAGCGAAGCTCGTCGCGATGGTGGAATCGATCTGGGAGCATCGCGACGAACTCGCTCGCATGGCCCAGGAATTGCCGTTGCTGTTGCAGCAGACCGGTGACCAGATGCGCGATGCCGGGCACAAGGCCCAGCAGGCCAGCACCTACCTGGCGGGCGACGTGCGCGAGTACGCCGGGCACGCCGCCGACATGCTGGAGGCCTCGAAGCACCAGCTCAAGGCGGTGCTCCATGCGCTCGAGAAGGCCGGCGGGATGCTGAAGAACCTCCCGTTCATCGGCGACATGGGCAAGGTGATGGGCGATCAGCTCGGGGCCATCGGCGACGTGGCCGACAACCTCGACGTGGTGGGCCAGAAGGTGCGCAAGCTCGGCGATCGCCTGGGCGACGTGGGCACCGACCTCGAGCAGATGGGCGCCTCGCTCCTCGGCAGCGGCGCCAGCCTGGTGGGCTATGGCGCCCCGGCGAAGCCGACGGCTGCCAAGAAGGCGACCGCGAAGAAGGCCCCTGCGAAGAGGGCCCCGGCGAAGAAGGCCCCTGCGAAGAAGACGGCGGCCACGAAGGCAGCAGTGGGGAAGCGCGCTGCGACCACCACGCCGGCGCTGTCGAGCAGCGCCGCCACGAAGGCGGCCAACACCGTGGCGAAGAAGGCGGCGGGCACGCGTGCCGCCGCAGCGACGGTGCCGACGCCCAAGAGCAAGGCGAAGAAGGCCGAGGGCAAGGCGGGCAAGAAGAAGGGGTCGAAGAAGAAGGGGTGAGAGGCCACCTCGGCATTCTCCGATCGTTCTGACATAACGAGGATTATGGGCGTTCGGGTGAGAGTTCCCGGTCGCGGAGCGGACGTCCGGCCTCGAGCAGCCAATCGACGATCTCGCGCAGCTCGGCGGCCGTCGGCGCCTTCCCCGCAGCCGCGAGGTCTCGCTCGGCGTCGTTCACCGCGCACGCCAGCACGTACAGCTCGTCGTGCAGTGCGTCGAGCGTCGCCTTGGTGACCACCAGTTCGTCCTCGTTGAGCTGCAACTCACGGGCTCGCTGCTGACCCACCCAGTGCCATTGCCGGCAGGCCTGCGAGCAGAATTCCCTCGGGCGGCCCCGCCGTTGCTCGGGCAGCACACGACGGCACCACTTGCACCGCGATCGCCGCACCTGCCCATCATCGTCGACTTTCGTCATGACGAAATAGTAGGTGATCAGCGGTCGGTGAGTGCACCACCCTCGCGCCATGCGGCCTCGGCGCGATCGAGTCGCTCGGTGGCATCGGCCCGCAAGCGATCGGCCACGCCGGCCACGGCGACGTTGGCGAGCGCCAGGGTGCCGACGTGACTGTCGAACGGTCCGCCGCCGGCCGCCGCCACCGTGAAGGTGCGGTCGGCCACCGACGCGAGCGGCGACAACAGGCTGTCGGTGATCGCTGCGATCCAGGACCCGTGTCCCCTCGCGGCGCCTGCGGCCTCCACCACCCACCTGTCATAACGACGCAGGTCGATGGCGACCACCACGTCGCCCGTGCGCAGCTGCGAGATGCTGCGCCGCACGGCCACGTCGTTGCCCTCGATGGCGTGCACGTCGTCGCGCAGGGCGCGCAGCTCCCCCAGCATCTGCTGGGCCACCCCCCAGGAGGCGTCGCCCGACAGCACGTGCACCCTCCGGCTGCTGTCGGCCAGGTGTGCCACCAGATCGTCGAGAGCGGCGGCATCGAGTGAGCGCAACGTGGTGGCCACGTTGTCGAGCTCGAGGTCGACATGGCGACCGATCGCGTCGGAGGCGGCGGGTTCTCGGATGCGCTCGGCGGCTGGTCGCAGCTGCCGGGCCAACGCATGCTGTACTGCCTGTTGCAGGCCGGTGAATCCGTCGTAGCCGAGCTTGGTGGCCAGGCGCACCACCGTGGCTGCGCCCGACGACGAGGTCTCGGCCAGTTCTGCCACCGTGCCGAACGCCACGAGCTGCGGACGAGCGAGCACGACCTCGGCCACTCGACGTTCCGCCGGCGTGAGCTGGGCCCCCGCCTTCCCGATCCGCTCCTCCACTTCCACGGCGGCAGCGTAGCCCTCGTGGCGCGACCCGAACCGTCATTCCATTCTCTGCTATAGTTGGAACGTACATTCCAGTCCGTTCCGGACGTCGCACGAGGGAGCCATCCGCAATGACCACCATCACCGAGCACGTGACGCCCGCCGTCATCGAGTCGCCGGCCTGGCCGTCATTGCCCATCCCCGACACCGCCATCGGCGACGAGCGCTTCGGGCGCGCCGCCGGCCATGCCACCCAACTGCTGCCGTCGGTGGTGCACGATGCACTGGTCGACTTCGCCGACGCGGCCCCGCAGTCGGGCGCGCTGGTACTGCGCGGCGTGCCGGTCGGCTCGCTCCCCCACACCCCCGAATCACCCACGGCCCCCACGGTGAAGGACCACGTGAGCGAGTTCGTGCTCCTCACGGTGGCTCGTCGGCTCGGCCAGCCGGTGGGCTATCAGCCCGAGCACGGTGGCGACCTGGTGCAGAACCTCGTCCCCACCAAGGCCAACGCGCACCGTCAGGTGAGCACCTCGTCGGGTGTCGATCTGATGTTCCACACCGAGGCGGCGTTCCACCCGCACCGGCCGAAGTTCCTGCTGCTGCTCTGCCTGCGCGGCGATGCGAACGCCGTCACCACGTTGTCGTCCATCTTCGAGGTGCTGCCACTGCTGCCCGAGCGCGTCGTCGAGACGTTGTTCCAGCCCCGCTTCCGCACGGCGGTCGACGAGAGCTACCTGCACGGCCGCAGCAACGTGCTCGGCGCGCCCATGCCGGTGCTGTCGGGCGATCGCGATCGGCCGACGATGGTGTTCGATGCGGACCTGATGGTGGGTATCGACGAGGAAGCCGATGCGGCACTGCGCGCCCTGTCGGCCGTCGTCGAGCAGCACCACACGGGTCTCGCACTGGAGGCCGGCGATCTGCTCATCGTCGACAACGACGTGGCGGTGCACGGCCGCTCGTCGTACACGCCGCGTTGGGACGGCTTCGATCGGTGGATCCAGCGGTCGATGGCCGTCACCGATCTCGCTCCGAGCGCCGGCGAGCGCAACGGTCGCGTCATCGTCACCCACTTCGGTGCCTGAGTCGTCCCGTTAGGGTGCAGGGGTGATCGACTTCTTCGCCCGATGCTGGCTCCGGTTGTGGCGCTGGCGCACCGTCTCGGGCGACGGGCCGCTCCCCGACCGCTGCGTGGTGATCGCCGCGCCGCACACCACGAACTGGGACTTCCCCATCACGTTGGCGATGGCCCGAGTGTCGGGTGTGCGCATCTCGTGGCTGGGCAAGGACTCACTGTTCAAGGGCCCGATGGGCCCGGTGATGCGCTCGCTCGGCGGCGTGGCCGTCGACCGCAGCGCCCCCGGCGGCATGGTGGCGGCGTTGGCGAACGAACTACGCACCCGTGACGAACTGCGGCTGGTGGTGCCCGCGGAGGGCACCCGCTCGCGCACCGACTACTGGAAGTCGGGCTTCTACCGCATCGCCGAGCAGGCGCAGGTGCCCATCGTGCTGGCGTACGTCGATCGATCGACGCGCAGCGGCGGGTTCGGCCCGGCCATCGAGGTCACGGGCGACGTGCGCGCCGACATGGACCGCATTCGAGCCTTCTACGAGGGCAAGACCGGCTTGAAGGCCGACCGCTTCGGGCCGATCCGCCTCCGCGAGGAAGAGGCCTGACCCGGGTCAGGCGCCTCCCAACGCGAGCCACTCGTCGGCGACCGCCCGCTCGCCCTCGATCAACAGCTCGTCGCACGGTCGGCCCCACAGCCGCAGCAGCATCGTCTCGGCAGTGGACTCCACGCACACGTCGACGTCGGCGTCGGCCGGCAGGAGCAACGGGAACCCCGACGAGCCGTCGACACACCACCGCCCGCCGGTGTCGAGCGACACCACGCCGATGCGGGTGCGCGGTGTGCTGCGACCTTCACGGATGAGCATCCGCGGCAGCATCACGGTCCAGTACTCGTCGATCCCGTCGTGGGCGAACGGCGCCTCGATCACCGCCGGCCGGCCGATCGCGTGCTCGGCATCCCACCGGTGCACGAGCGCCTCCTGCCCCTGTCGACGCCGCCACAGCCCGGCCACCTTCGGCTCCACCGGAAACGGATGCCAGGTGGGTGCGTCGGCGTCGAGCGCTGCGAGCGCGTCGAGGAGTGCGTCGCCACCCTCCCGGACGTAGCCGGCGATGAACGCCATGTCGCCGTCGGGGTCGCTCGGCAGCTGCTCGGGGGTCGGTGCCACGCCGAGTTCGAGTGCTGCCAGCACCCAGCGGTGGACACCGGCCAGATGAAGCCCCAACCGGCGAAGGTTCCAACCGGGACAACCCGCGATCGGCGCGTCGGCAGGGCCGTACTCGACGGCGTCGACGAACCGGTCGAGATCGAGTCGGAGCTGCGCGAGGTGATCGAGGTCATCGAGGCCCATGGTGCGCGACCCTACGCCCGGCAGAATGGACGGATGCCGCCGATTTCCTCGCCCATGCCCCCTGCGCCCGACTGCGCGTTCGCCAGCGACAACGCGGCCGGCGCGCATCCTGCCGTCATGGCTGCGGTGATGGAGGCCAACGCCGGTCATGCGCTCGCCTACGGCAGCGACCGCTGGACCGAGGAGGCCACCGCACGCCTGCGCGACCTGTTCGGCGGGCAGGCGCAGGCCTTCCTGGCGTTCAATGGCACCGGTGCGAACGTGATGGCGCTGGCCACGATGGTGCAGCCGGCCGACTGCGTGGTCTGCAGCAGCTGGGCGCACATCGCGGTCGACGAGACCGGCGCACCGGAGCGTGCACTGGGCGCGAAGCTGCTCACCCAGCCCACCGACGACGCCAAGCTGCGGCCCGAACAACTGCGAGGGCTGGCACACCTGCAGGGCGTGCAGCATCACGCGCAGCCCGGAGTGGTGAGCATCACACAGAGCACCGAGCTCGGCACGTTGTACACGCCCGACGAGATCGCCGCGTTGTGCGACACCGCGCACTCGATGGGCATGTTGGTGCACCTCGATGGCGCGCGCATCGCCAATGCCACGGCGGCGCTGGGTGGCACCGTGGCGGCGCTGCGGTCGTTCACGGTCGATGCGGGTGTCGACGTGGTGAGCTTCGGCGGCACGAAGCCCGGCGCGCTCGCCGCCGAGGCCGTGGTGTACCTGAACCCGGCACTTGCCAAGCGAGCGATCTACGTGCGCAAACAGGTGAACCAGCTGCCGTCGAAGATGCGGTTCGTCGCTGCACAGTTCAACGCCCTGCTCACCGACGATCTGTGGATCCGCCTCGCGCAGCAGTCGAACCGCATGGCGACGCTGCTGTACGAGCGCACGTGCGACATCCCCGGGGTGCAGTACGACGGCCCGCCGGCCGTGAACAGTCTGTTCCCGTGCCTGCCCGCCGAGGTCATCGAGCCGTTGCGCGACTGGTGCTTCTTCTGGGACTGGGACGTGCCTCGCCAGCAGGTGCGTTGGATGACGGCGTGGGACACCACCGAGGCCGACATCGAGCGCTTCGTGGCTGGGGTCCGGCACCTGCTCGCGTGACGGGCGTGTGAACGCTCGGCGCGAAATCGCAGGTCAAGTGCTATCGACAGCGGCACCACTTTCGTCGTAGAGTAGGCGCTACTTGCTGACAGCAAGTATTTCGCAGGCCTGACGGACGAGGGGGTTCCATGGCAGCGGTCGATGTGGTTTTTCATCGCTCGTTCACCGACGATCGTTGGATGAATGCTGCGGCCTGTAAGGGCCTCACGCATCTGTTCTTCCCGCCGCCGGCCGAGCGGCCGCAGGCCCGCGATCGGCGCGAGGCCACGGCCAAGGCCGTGTGCGGATCGTGCACCGTGAACAGCACCTGCCGCGAGTTCGCCCGCACGAACCACGAGTACGGGTTCTGGGGCGGCGAGAGCGAGGACGAACGGCACGCCGCCGGGTTCCGCCTCATCGCACCCATCGGCGTGCGCGCCCGCAACGTCGGCTAGTCCAACGCCGACTCGCCCGTCGGTGCGCCTACGATCCCACCCGTGACCGAGTCGTACGCGCACCGCACCGCCATCGCCGCGGCGTGGGCTGCCTACGGCGATCCGCGCACCATCGTCCGCGTCGACGAGGTCAGCGCCGACGTCTCCACGAACCGCGTGTACCGGTTGCATCTCGACGACGGCTTCACCGTGGTCGGCAAGGTGTCGTCGTACGGTTCGTACTTCCTGTTCTACGAGGACCACGACCGCCTCAGCCGCTGTGCCGACCTGCTGCACTCCACCCGCTTCTCGGGCATGCTCGCCGACATCTGGCGCAAGGACGGCCGACTGTTCACCTGGTACGACCAGCACATGTGGGCGGTCTTCTACGACGACGTACCGCGCCGCGACGCGCTCCCCCGCGTGCTGTCCGTGTCGCAGGTGCGCAACCTGGCCTCGGAGATCGCCGAGTTCCATCTCGCCTGCACCGACATCGCACCGCGCATCCCGGCCGGCTCGAAGACCATCAAGAGTGACGCGATCCATCTGCTCGATCTGCTCGAGAGCCCGTTCGCGCCGCGCAACTTCGACCTGCCACCCGAGAGCATCGGTGTGCTGTGGAAGCACACGCACCGGGTCCTCGAGCAGCTCGTCGCGGTCGGCTACGACGAATGGCCGAAGATCCCGGTGCTCATCGACTGGAACCTCGGCAACTTCTCCGTCGCCACCCGCGACGACGGATCGTTCCGCCTGTTCAGCCGCTGGGACTACGACTGGTTCCGCATCGAACCGCGTCTGCTCGACTTCTACTTCCTCTCCCGCGTGTCGTCGAAGACCGGTGACCGCACCCGCTTCACCTATGGGCCGCACACCCTCGTCGAGCCGACGTTCCTGGAGTTCCTGAAGGCGTACCGGTCGGTGTTCCCGATGAGCGACGAGGAAGTGATGTTCCTCCCGGAGGTGTACCGGTTCTTCATCCTCAACTACGTCGTGCGCGAGGGCGCCCGGTTCTTCCGCCCCGATCTGTGCACGAAGTTCCGCAGCGATGCGGTACGCACCTACCTGCCGGCACTCGACCGGCTCGACACCAGTCCGCTGCGCAGTACCACGCCGTGAGCACCTGGCCCGTCACCGATGCGCCTGCGCGCGTGCAGGCGGTGCACGGCGTGGCGTTCGTGGCACTCTCGCCCGCCCTCGTCGAGCCCGACTTCGATGCGGTGATGCGCGACATCCCGATGTTGCGCGCCTGGAGCGGGCAGGACTGGCCGACGCCCGACTTCACGATCGAGGAGAACCTCGTCGATCTGGCCCGCCACGATCGCGAGCAACAGGAAGGTGTGGCGCTCACCTACAGCCTGCTGCTCGATGGCACGGTGCAGGGATGCATCTACGTGCACCCGTGGGCGTCGTCGCTCACGACCCGCGAGGTCACACCCGTTCCACCCTTTCCGTGTGACGAGCGCGACGCCGTGGTGCGCGGTTGGGCGCACGGCCGGTCGGCCGAACAATTGATGGAGGCTGCGTTCGCGTTGCTCCGCACTCCCCCGCTCTCGTTCGGCCGACTGTGGTGGCAGACCAACCTGTGCTGCCCCGCACAGCTGGAGGCGTGCGAGCGGCTGGGCCTCACGGAGCGCCACGAGTACGTGGGCCCCACTGGCACGTGGGTCATGTGCGCCGTGCCAGAGTGAGCGAGTGGACTACACGCAGATCTCCGTCTCCCGCGACGACGCCATCGCCGTCATCACGCTGAACCGTCCCGACAAGCTGAACGCGTGGACGCCGCGCATGGCCGAGGAGCAGGTGCACGCCATCCAGGCAGCCAACGACGACCCGTCCATCGGCGCGGTGGTGATGACCGGCGCCGGCCGCGGCGTCTGCGCCGGTGCCGACATGGAGGCCACGTTCCAGACCCGCATCTCGGGCAGCGACCCCGGCAACGACACCGCCGGCGGTGTGGGCGGCATGCCGAAGGGTCTCGACTGGGTTTCGTTCCTGCGCACCAGCAAGCCCATCGTGTGCGCCGTGAACGGCGCGGCGGTCGGCATCGGCACCACGATGTGCCTGCCCGCGGATCAGATCGTCGCCAGCACGAACGCCAAGTTCGGCATGTTCTTCATCAAGATGGGCCTCGTGCCCGAGTTGGCGAGCACCGCACTGTTGACCGCCCGCGTCGGGTTCGGCATGGCGAACGACCTCTGTCTGTCGGGTCGTCTCGTCGGTGGCGCGGAGGCCCACGCCATCGGTCTCGCCGACCGCCTCACCGAGCCGGAGGCCCTGCTGGAGACCGCGCTCGACGTGGCGCGCAGCTACGCAGCGAACCCCGATCGTCAGCTGCGGATGACGAAGCAGCTGCTCACCGACAACATGGGCGAGACCGACCTGTGGGCTGCGCAGCAACGCGAGATGGTGATGCTGTCCGAGTGCTGGACGACCCCCGAGCACAAGGAGGCCGTCGCCGCGTTCCTGGAGAAGCGTCCGCCGGTGTTCCGTCCGGGTGCGGAGGGCTGATCGTGCTCGACGTGTGCGTGGTGGGCAGCGCCAATCTCGATCTCGTCGCCACGGTGGAACGGCTGCCCGGACCCGGCGAGACCGTCCCCGGCGGTTCCTATGCCGAGTACCCCGGCGGGAAGGGGCTCAACCAGGTGGTCGCCGCCGCCCGTGCCGGAGCGACGACGGCCTTCGTGGGTGCCGTGGGGCACGACACCGCCGGTGAGATGTTGCTCGGCGTGCTGCACGACGACGCCATCGACACGCGCCACGTGCACGCCGTGAGCGAGCCGACGGGACGCGCGCTCATCTTCGTGTCGGCCGAGGGCGAGAACTCCATCGTCGTCGTGGCGGGGGCGAACGACAC
>SXKB01000164.1 GCA_005778215.1 Actinomycetota bacterium
CATGCGCACGTCCATCAGCACCACGTCGGGTGTGCTGCGGGCCACCAGGTCGATGGCCTCACGGCCATCGCCGGCCTCGCCCACCACCGTGATGTCGGCCTCGGTCTCCAGGATCATGCGGAACCCGGCGCGCACCATCGCCTGGTCGTCGACCAGTGCCACACGGATCATGCCGACCTCACCGGGAACGTGGCGCGCACGCGCCAGCCACCACCCTTGCGCGGGCCGGCCAACAGCTCGCCCTCGTACGCGGCCACGCGCTCGCGCATGCCCACCAGGCCGAAGCCGTTGGGCGATGCCGCCACGCTGGCGCCTCGGCCGTCGTCGGCCACCTCCACCATCAACGTGCCGTTGGTGCGCTGCACCGTCACGTCCACGTGGTGCACCGCGCCCGCATGACGTCGCACGTTGGTGATGGCCTCCTGCACGATGCGATACGCGCTCAGCTCGATACCGGCCGGCACGTCGGTGAGGTCGCCCTCGGTGTGCAGTGCCACCGGCAGGTCGGGGGCCGTGGCCAGCAACTGGTCGAGGTGGGCGAGCGACGGTTGCGGGGCGCGTGCTTGCTGCCCGTCCTCGTCGCGCAGCACGCCGAGGATGCGGCGCATCTCCTGCATCGCCGTGCGGCCGGTCTCCTCCACCGTGGCCATCGCGGCATCGGCCTTCGCCGGGTCGAACGTCAACTGCCGCCGCGCCGCTGCGGTCTGGATGACCATCAGGCTCACACTGTGTGCCACCACGTCGTGCAGCTCTCGGGCGATGCGGGTGCGCTCGTCGTGCACGTGCTGATGGGCCAGCAGTTCGCGTTCGCGTTCGGCTCGCTCGGCGCGTTCGGCCAGTTCGGCCACCCGTTCGCGGCGGCGGCGCATGTTGTCGCCCAGGATGAGCGAACCGAGGAACATCACCGGCGTGGAGATGATGGCCTGCCACGGCGCATCGCCGCGCACCACGCCCCAGGTGACGAACGCCATCATCAGCGGCAGCAGCACGGCGGTCACGCGCCACAGCACGGCGCCGCCACGCTGGGAGCCCACGGTGTAGAGGGCGATCATCACGCCGGATCCGCCGGAACCGACGTAGTTGAACGCCTCGCTGACGGCCTGGAACCCGAGCACCGTGAGCAGCACCGCCAAGGGGGCCTGACGGCGCCAGGCGATCGGCACCGTGGCACCGAGGGTGAGGATCACGCCCCACACCGACGGATCGTGGTACTCGTCGCTGCGTTCGGTGAGGTGGAACACCAGCGAAAGGACCACGACGAGCGCGGCCAGGAGGGCATCCGCCTGGCGCGGGTGCGTGCGCAGCCAGTTCACCGGACGTGTCCACCTCATCGACGAGCACGCTAATGGTCCCCGGTGGATTCAGCGTCCGACCAGGGGTGGATGTCGCCTACGCTCCGGGTCTGATGCTCTGCTCCACCTGCGGCAACTCGGTCCCCGTCGGGGCACGGTTCTGCCCGTCGTGCGGCGCGGCCCAGGACGTGGTGCAATCGCAGGCCGAGGAACGCCGCATCGTCACGGTGTTGTTCGCCGACCTGGTGGGGTTCACCTCGTTGGCCGAGCACATGGACCCCGAGGCGGTGAAGCGCCTGGTCGATGGCTGTTTCGAACAGATGGTCGAGGTCGTGGCCGAGTTCGGCGGCCGTGTCGACAAGATCCTCGGCGACGGCATGTTGGTGTTGTTCGGCGCGCCCGTCGCCCACGAGGACGACCCCGAACGCGCCGTGCGCGCCGCGTTGCGCATGCAGGAATCGTTGGCGGCCCACGTGGCCGCGAGTGGTCTCGCGCGCATCGACGAACTGCGCATGCGCATCGGCATCAACACCGGCGAAGTGCTGGTCGGCACGCTGGCCGGCACCGACTACACGGCAATGGGCGACGCAGTGAACCTCGCGTCGCGGTTGCAGGCTGCAGCGCCGCCTGGTGGCGTGTTGGTGGGCGAGAGCACGCACGGGCTCACCTCGCACACGTTCCGCTACGAGGAAGTGGGCGACCTGCAGGCACGTGGCCGCGAGCAGACCATCACGTCGTGGCTCGCGCTCGAGGCCACCGCCCCACCTGGAGCGCGTCGCCGTCGACGTCGCGACATCGGGTTCGTGGGGCGCGCCGACGAGCTGCTCATCGCGCAGGCGTCGTTGCGGCTGGTGGCCGAGCACGGGCGTGGCACCGTGCTGCACGTGACCGGCGAGAACGGCGTCGGCAAGAGCCGTCTGGTCGACGAGGTCATCGGCCACCTCCGCTCGGCCGGTGCCACCACGGTGCTGGAGGGCGCATGTGTGCCGTACGGCGAGTCGAACGTGTGGTGGCCGATCGCCAGTGCGCTGTCGCAACACCTCGACATCGACACCTCCGCCACACTCGACGAGGTGCGCGCCGAGGCCATCCGCCGCGGCGGGAAGATGTTCCCGTCGTACGCACGCTCCGACCTCGAGCAGTTGGCCGACTCGTTCGCGCATCTGCTCGGCCATGCGAGTCCGCTCGATCGCCTCGACCCCGCCAGCGCGCGCAGCACCATCCACCACACGGTCGCCCAGGTGCTGGAGGCCAAGGCCCGGCAGGGCATCGTCGCGCTCTGCATCGACGACCTGCACTGGGCCGACCCGGCGTTGCTCGAACTGCTGGGCTCCATCGTGTCGTCGCTGAGCCGCACCACGTTCGTGCTCATCACCGCGGCCCGGCCCGGGGTCGACCTGCCGTGGCCACCGGTGAACGACCGCACCACGGTGATGTCGCTCACGCTGCAGCCGCTCACGCGCGGTGAGACCGACGAACTGGCGCGCGAGCTCGTCACCGACGACGACCCGTCCGAGCGACGCCTGTCGGAGCTGTACGACCGCAGCGGCGGCAACCCGCTGTTCCTCATCGAACTCGTGGCACTCACCGAGGCCGGCGGCGACGGGGAACTCCCCGACTCGTTGCGCACCCTCATCGCCGCACGCCTCGACCAGCTCACGCTGCAACAGCGACAGGTGCTCGAGAACGCCGCGGTGATGGGCACCTCGGGCAACCTCATCGCCCTCGAGGCGTTCGCGATGGCGCTCGGCCAGCCCGCACCGGGCAACACGGTGCAGGAACTCGACGAGCTCGGCCTGCTGGAGGTGCACGGGCATCGATGGGAGTTCCGCAGCGACTCGGTGCGCGACGCCGCATACCAGACGCTCACGAAGGCAGCCCGCGCGCAGCGTCACGCCGGGGTGGCCAAGGCGCTCGCCCACTCGCGGGTCGGCATCGACGACCTCGCCCACCATGCCGCCAGCGCCGCGGAACTGATGCAGGAACTCGGCCGGGTGGAGGGCCTGCCCGCCGATCTGCCGGCCCGTGCGCTCGACCTGCTCACCACCGCCGCCGACCGAGCGATGGAGACCGGCAGTCTGCACACTGCGCTCCGTCACGCCAGTCGAGCGCTGCACCTTGCCGACGGCGCGCACGCCGACGACACCCGCATCGCCCATCTGCACAAGGTGCGCGCCACCGCCGAGATCGAGCAGCGCCAGTTCCAGGGTGCCGCAGCCGACATCGATTCGTTGGCGGCCATCGCGCAGCGCACCGAGGACGCCGCGATGCTGGCCGACTCGCACCGCTTGCGCGGTCTGTTGGCCAACGTGGCCGGCCGTGTCGACGAGGCCCGCGACGAACTGGGCACCGCGGTCGATCTGCTGCGCCGCGTCGATCGCCCCGATCTGCTGGCCGACGCGCTGCGCAACCGTGGCTTCATCGAGATGTTCACTGGTTCGCTGTCCGATGCCGAGTGGTTCTTCGGCGAGGCCGACGGTCTGTTCCGCGAGTTGGGTGACGAGCGCGGCATGGCCTACGTCGAGCAGCACCGCGCCTGGATCGCGTTCCTCTCCGGCGACCTGGCCGTGGCCCGCGAACGACTCACCCATGCGGCCAGCACGCACGGCCAACTCGGCGACCGCAACGGCGTGGGTTGGGCGTTCGGCCTGCTGGCGTTCATCGAGTTCTTCGAGGGCCGGTTCGAGGAGGCCGAGAACCTTGCCATCACGGTGCACCGCGAGGCCGAGTTCCGCGGCGACGACTGGGCGGCCGGGCTGATGGACACGCTGCGTGCCGATCTGCGGCTGTGGCAGGGCAAGCTCGAGGACGCCGCCGAACTGGCCGAGAAGGCGCGATCCCGCTTCAAGAAGCTCAACGATCGGTTCGGTCTCATCCAGTCGCTCGCCCCGCTGGTGCGTGCGCAGGTGGCGCTCGGCCGGTTCGCCGCATCGCAACGCAGCGCCGAGGAACTGGCCGCGCTCGCCGACAC
>SXKB01000165.1 GCA_005778215.1 Actinomycetota bacterium
AGCAGCTGTTCGAGGAGAAGCTCGACCTGTTCTCCTTGCTGCTGCAGGAGCAGCCCGTCACGTGGTCGGGCGAGACCCGAGCGGGGCTGCACCAACAGCGGGTGTTCCCGGGCACCGAGCATGGACTACGAGCCTGGGTGGGCGTGGGCGGCAGTCCCGAGTCGGTGATCCGTGCGGCCCGCTACGGGCTCCCACTCATGCTGGCCATCATCGGTGGCGATCACCTGCGGTTCGCACCGTTCGTCGATCTGTACCACCGGGCCCTCGCACAGATGGAGCAGCCGGCGCTGCCGGTGGGCATCCACAGCCCGGGCCATGTGGCGGCCACCGACGAGGAGGCGCGCGACCAGTACTGGACGCACTATCGGGCGATGCACGCGAAGATCGGCGGCGAGCGCGGGTGGCCGCCGATGACGCGTGAGCAGTTCGAGGTGGCGGCCGGCCCGCAGGGTGCGCTCACGGTCGGGTCGCCCGCCACGGTGGCGGCCAAGATCGTGCGCGCCGTGCAGGGGCTGGGCGCCTCGCGCTTCGACCTCAAGTACAGCGCGGGCACGCTGCCCCACGAGCTGATGCTGCAGAGCATCGAGCTCTACGCGACCGAGGTCGCGCCACTCGTCCGGGCCACACTGGCCGCGGCGGAATCGCCACACAGAGTCCTCCGTCCCTAGTCCGATCGGCGTCGCCGGTCGTATGGTCGAACTGCGGCGGGAGCCGCACGACGATGAGGTGGACCATGCGGACCCGGCGCCAGTTCTGGTCGGTGACGGCACTGTTGATGCTGTCCTTCGGTGGAGCGATGGGGGTGAGTGGTGTCGGCACGGTGCACGCCGTCGCACCGCCGCAACCGCCGACCGGCGTGACGGCTCGTGCCGGCGATGGCACGGCCGTCGTGCGATGGGTGGCGCCGATCGAGACAGGCGGCGTGCTGGTCACCGACTACACGGTCACCGCATCACCCGGTGGCGCGTCGTGCGCCACCGCCGGGAACCCGGCACCGACCACCTGCATCGTGTCGGGCCTCGGCAACGGCACGGCCTACCAGTTCACCGTGCGGGCCATCACCACAGGTGGCACGTCGGCGGCGTCCGCTGCGTCCGTGGCCGTCACACCGCTCGCCGGCACGGCGGGGGTGAACTTCATCGCCGAACCCGCCACGCAGGTGCTGTGGAGCAGCGGCACGGTCGCTGCCACGTCACCTCGCGGTGGACGAGCCTGGCCGCTCTACGTCTATGCCAACAGCTATTACCCCACGCCAGGCGTGTACGTCACGGCGGCCGACGTGAACAGCCAGGCGGGCACCGTGAACTGTTGGAACCGGGCGTGGGTGTTCTCGCAGATCCTGTGCGACCCTCCCACCAGCAGCGGCGCGCAGACCGCCGACAGCCTCGATTTCGTCTACAAGCCGAACACGCACGCCGGGTTCACCATCGACTCGGTGGTCGCCACCGAGGCCTTCGTCGTCATCGACCTGCGCGCGGTCACGCCGTTCACCACCCTGCGCGTGTTCCAGATGTTCAGCGATGGCAAGACCACGCAGGCGTCCCTCGCGATCCACCCCGAGACCACCGATGCGACACCCCTCTACAACGATGCCGGCTGGACCGAGCTCGATCGACAGGGCGTGGGCACCGGCCTGCAGAGCACCGTCGGCGGCAACCTGCTGACGAGTTGCCCGACCGTGCTCGACGTGGGTGCGCACGCCAGTCGCTACGTGCGGCTGTCCTTCACGAACAGCGGCGAGTTCGGTGACCCGAGCTGGATCGAAGTGGGCGCAGTGAAGCTGTTCTTCGAACCCACTGTGCCCGAGCTCGGCGCCGGCTGCCCGCCCGAGCCGCCCGCAGATGCCGTCGCCGTCGGCGGCAACACCAGCGCCACGGTCAGCTGGACGCCGGGCAGCAACAACGTGACCTCGTGGTCCCTGCAGCAGCGTCCTGTCGGCGGGTCGTGGTCGAGTGCCACCACCGACCCGGCTCCCGTGCCGGGCGATGCCACCACGGCCCTCGTGACCGGGCTCACCAACGGCACGGCGTACGAGTTCCGCGTGCTCGCCACGAACGCCGTCGCGTCGTCGCCCTACTCGTTGCCGTCGAATGCGGTCACGCCGAGCAACCTGCTCCCGGCCACGCCGTCCAACGTGGTGGCGAACCCCGGCGAGGCGTCGGCGACGGTGTCGTGGGACTTCGTGCCGGGCGCCACGGGTTACGTGGTGGAGGGCACGCCGTCGGGCGGCTGCGCCACCACCACCGAGACCACGTGCGTGATCACCGGGCTCACGCCGGGGCTGCAGTACACGTTCAAGGTGACCGCCCTCAACGACAACGGCTCGTCGGGTGCGTCGGTGGAGAGCTTGTCCGTGGTGCCGCAGGCGCCGCCGACCACGACCACCACGGCACCGCCCTCGACGACCGCGCCACCGGTGACCACGTCGCCGACCACCACCGTCGCAACCACCACCGTCGCGACCACCACGACGCTGCTCGGCGGCAGTGGCGGCAGCCTCCCGATCACCGGACGGTCCGGTGCGGTGGGTCTGTGGGCCGTGTGTGCGATCGCCATCGGCTCGGTGTGTTGGCTGGTCGGGCGCCGCGGCCGCGGAATCTCACTTGTCGACCCGACGAGGAGTGAACAGACTCGCTGACATGCAGCGCCGCTTCACTCAACTCGACGTGTTCACCGATCGTCCGTACCTCGGCAATCCGCTGGCGGTGGTGGTGGACGGCGAGGGGCTCGACACGGCCGAGATGCAGCGGTTCGCCAACTGGACGAACCTGTCGGAGACCACCTTCCTCCTGCCACCCACCGATCCGTCGGCCGACTACCGGGTGCGCATCTTCACCCCTGCCGCCGAGTTGCCGTTCGCCGGGCACCCGACGCTGGGATCGGCGCATGCGTGGCTGGCCCACGGCGGTGTGCCGCAGCAGGAGGGCGTGGTGGTGCAGGAGTGCGGGGTGGGTCTGGTCACCCTTCGACGTGACGGTGAGTCGCTCGCGTTCGCTGCACCGCCGCTGTTGAAGGGTGGGCCAGTCGACGAGGCGACGGTGCAGGAAGCTTCCGCGGCGCTCGGCATCGGCCGGGACGACGTGGTCGATGCAGCCTGGGCCGACAACGGGCCCGGATGGCTGGGCCTGCTGTTGCGGTCGGCCGACGACGTGCTGGCCATTCGCCCGAACCCCGTGCGGCTCACCATCGGGGTCGCCGGTATGTACCCAGCCGGGTCGCCGTTCGCGTACGAGGTACGGGCGTTCTACTCGGAGGGTGGCCTCACGTTCGAGGACCCGGTCACCGGCAGTCTGAACGCATCGCTCGCACAGTGGCTCATCGGCAGCGGCCGGTTTGCGGCACCGTACGTCGCATCGCAGGGCACCGCCATCGGTCGCGCAGGCCAGGTGCGCATCACCACCGACGAGCAGGGTGCGGTGTGGGTGGGCGGCGACGTCGTCGCCTGCATCACCGGCAGCGTGGAGCTCTGAGGCTCAGGCCACCGGCGGGTCGGTGACGCTGAACCGCTCGGCCAGCTCGTCGTCGGGCATCGACATGATGGCCTCGTACACCGGCTGCGGGTACACCATGTGCGGCTTGCTCGGATCGATCGGCGGGTTCGGGATCGGCTCGGCCGGTCGTGCGAACGCAGCGGGCCGACGGTAGCGGGCGAGTTCCTCGGCCGAGATGCCGGCGAGTGCCACCACTTCGGGGTCGATCCAGTGATCGCCGTCGATGTCGGTCTGCGACGTGGCAACCTCGAGGGTGAGGCCCTCGGGGCCGGCGAAGTAGATCGAGTCGCACATCCCGTGATGGATGGGCCCCATCACGTTGATGCCGCGCGAGCGGATGCGGTCGCGCATCGCGAGCAACTCGTCGTAGGTGTCGACGTTGAACGCGACGTGCTGCATCGCGCCGCCTGCGGTGGTGCCGGCGCCGTTGCCAGCGTGGGTGACGCCGGGGATGGGTTCGATGGACTTGATGGCGTCCATCTGCACGAAGGCGATGGAGGAGTGTGCGTTCAACTCCAGGAACCCGTGCCACGCCCCCTTCGCACCGTGCATCCAGTACAGCGCCACGAGTTCGCAGCCGAGCACGTCGGTGAAGTACTCGATCTGCGTCTTGATGTCGGCGGTGCTGATGGCGAGGTGGTGGATGCCGTTCGGTTGGGTCATGTCAGCTCCCGGTGAATCGTGTGAAGTAGATGGGCGGCAGGTGGTGCGAGACGGTGTCCCAGCGCTCGCCGGCGCTGTTGCTGGTCCACAGCGACCCGGTGGTGGAGCCCATCACCAGATGATCGCCGGTGTGGTCCACTTCGAACGCATGGCGGTACACCAGGTCGTACGCGTGCCGCTGTGGCAGGCCCTCGCCGAACACCTGGAACGACGACCCGCCGTCGGTGGTGCGACTCACCACCAACTTGCCGTCGACCGGCACGCGCATCTCGTCCTTCACGGCCGGCACGAACCACGCCGTGTTCGGGTCGGTGGGGTGGGCGGCGACGGCGAAGCCGAACACGGAGGGCGGCCGCTCGTGGATCTCGGTCCAGTTGCGGCCGCCGTCGATCGACTTGAACACGCCGTTGTGGTGCTGGTTCCACACCACGTCGGGGTGGGCGTTGCACCGCGCGATGCGATGCGGGTCCTGCACGAGGGTGGTGTACTCCTCGCCCGGCGGCATGTACTCGTTGCGCATGCCCGTGGTGACGGTCCACGACGCGCCGGCGTCCTCGGTGATCCACGCCCCGCCGCACGAGATGGCGATCAGCAGCGTGTCGGGCGAGCGTGGGTCGAGGCTGATGGTGTGGATGCCGGGGAAGTCGTACCCGCCACCGAACCACTGCGAACGCTCGGGCATGTCCCACAGCGGACGGATGAGTTCCCACGAGGCACCCCGGTCGGGTGAACGGAACAGGCCGCCGGGGATGGTGCCGCACCACAGCTCGTCGGGGCGGCTGGCGGGGCCGTGCTCGAGTGTCCACAGCAACTGCACGGTCCACGGCCACGGCTCCTGCGTCATCGGCGACACGTCGGTGGCGTCGTCGGGACGCGGCGGGTAGGAAGGCGCAGCGACCTCGGCCCAGTCGCCGCCCGGCTCGCGACGCCAGATGTGCGAGCCGAAGTGCCCCGTGCCGAGTGCGGCGTAGATGGTGCCGTCGTGGCCGACCACCGCGGCGGTGACGGGCTCGCCGATGAAGTCGACGTGGTCGATGGCCCAGGCCGAACCGTGGCGTTCGAGGGTGAACAGGCCCTTGCGGGTCCCGACGAGCAGCGACATGGTCAACCTCCTGAGAGCGCCTGCATCACGGTGATCTCGTCACCATCGGACACGACATCGGTCTGTGCGGCGGGGTCGCGCAACTGTTCGCCGCCCACGAACACTGCGACGTGACGACGGATGCGCCCCTGGTCGTCGAGCACGTACGAACGCACCTGCGGGTGCGTGGCGAAGTAGTCGGCGAGACATTCGGACACCGTGGTGCCGCGCACCTCGGCAGCGGGGCAGTCGACGTGGCGACGCAGGTTCGACGTGAAGGCGATCCTCGGCACCCGGTGGACGCTAGCCCTTGAAGACGAGGCCCAACGCCGCGTCGCCGATGAGCAACGTGCCGAGGATGAGCCCGAACCACGACGCGATGCGGCGACGGTTGCGCATCACCCACGAGGTGACGTTGTTCATCTTCTGCATCGCCTTCTGCGA
>SXKB01000021.1 GCA_005778215.1 Actinomycetota bacterium
GCCGAGAAGTCGAAGCTCGACAGGTACACGATGGGGCCGGCGGCCTTGTTGGCCTCGCAACGATCGGCCGGGAACGCTTCGCCGGCCACCACCTCCGAGACGTCCACGGTGGTGTCGGCCGTGCTGGTGTCGGGGCCGGCCGTGGTGCCGTCGGTGCCGGACTCGTCGCCGCATGCGGCGAACACGAGCGCGGCGGTGGCGAGGAGGATGACGTTGCGTCGGGACGACATGGGGAACGAGCCTACCGATCGTGGTGGAGCGCGTCGAAGAGCGCGAGCACGTTCGCCGAGCCCACGCCCACCCGATGGCCCGTGCGGGAGATGAACCCGAGCTGCACGCCCGTGGCGGGATCGTCGGCGGCGAAGAACTGCTCGTGTCCGTCGGCGTCGACCACCACGTCGGTGAGCAACGGAGCGCCGGCCTCGGCCAGACACGCCCGTGCGTAGCCGGCGTTGAGCACCTCGAGCGCCACGTGCTGCACACCGCCACCGTGTTCGCCGACGTAGTGCGCGACGGCGGGGGAGGCCTCGGGGCTGACCAGTACGAACGTGACCCCACCGGCGGCGATGGCGGCCATGCCCACGTGCGGCTCGGCCAGCGGCACCTCGTGGAACCCGAACCGCTGCACCAGCGACGCCGTGGCCTCGGCCAGGTCGGGCACCGCCACCACCACGTGGTCGACCCGGCTGGCCACGGTGTCGAGGCCCGACGAACCGGCGCCGACGGCCTGCTTGTCGGGAGCCGGGTCGGGACGATGCCCGGCCACCTCGATGCGATGGGTCTCGGTGAGCAGCACCCGGAACAGCTGCTCGGCGAAGTCGGCGTCGACCCCGGCCTCGATGGCCTGCTGGCGGCGCGAGGTGACCACGTCGCGCACCCGGGTCGGCTGGATGACGGGCGTGTCGGAGTGCTGCTTCACGGCAGCCACTTCGCGGCACACCGCGAGGCGCTCGGCCACGATGGCGATGAGCGCCGCGTCGAGCTGGTCGATGCGCGCTCGCAGGCCGGAGAGGTCGGGTGCGGCCGGCTGTGTTGCGGCAAGGTTCGGTGCTGCAGGATCGGTCATCGCCGTGCACGGTATCCGCTGGAGTGCCGCGCGCTCAGGTGCGAACGGTCAGGTGCGCACGGTGCGCTGCGACACGTGCCAACGCAGCACCACCCGCTGGAGCAGGGAGATGGCCACCAGCAGCACCGTGCCGAGCAGCGCCATCGCGAAGATGGCGGCCCACAGCGTGTCGCCCTCGTTGAGGGCGGCGGCACGCCGACCGATGGCGCCGAGCCCCTCGTTGGCGAAGTTGCCGCCCTCGACCAGGTAGGCGGCGATGAGCGCGAGGCCCACGTTGTAGCGGGCGGCGGTGAACAGCGAGGGCAGGGCACTCGGCAGGCGCAGCCGCCACAGCACCTCCCAGCGCGACGCGTCGACCGAGGCCAACAGCTCGCGGGCTGCGGGGTCGGCGCTGCGCATGCCGTCGACGGTGGCGAACGCGAACGCCGGCATGCACACCAGGCCGGTGATGAACAGCACCGGGGGAGTGCCCGAACCCAGCCACAACACGACCGAGGCGATGTACGCCACGAACGGCGTCACCTGCAGCAGGGTGAGTACCGGGCCGGTGGCGTGCTCGACGAACTCCGAGGCCGCCATCAGCGAGCCCACCACCAACGCCACGGCCAGCGCGATGAGCAGGCCGCCCACGGCGTGCAGGGCGGTCACCCATGCGGCTGCGGCGAAGTCGCCGGCGTTCTCGACCAGGTGGCGAACGATGCGCGAGGGGGCACGCAGGATGAACGGCTTCACGTCGGTGAGCCGTACGACCAACTCCCACAGCAGCAGGAACGTGGCGATGCCCACCACCGGGGCGAGGAACCGCTTGTTCACGAGCGGCCCCCGTGCAACGCGTGGCGCACCTGGCCGCACAGGGCGATGAACGCCGGGTCGTCCTCCACGTCGGCGGGCCGGGGTCGCGGCAGGTCGACGTCGATGTCGGCGACGATGCGGCCGGGTCGACTGCTGCTGACGAGCACGCGGTCGCTCAGTGCCACGGCCTCGGGGATGCTGTGCGTGATGAACAACACCGTGGCGCCCCGGCCCTCCACCAGGCGGGCGAGCAGCAGGCGCATCTCGGCGCGGGTGATCTCGTCGTGCGCGGCGACCGGCTCGTCCATCACCACCACCGGGGCGTGCAGGGCGAGGGCGCGCACGAGCGCCACTCGCTGTTGCATGCCGCCCGACAACTCGTGCGGATAGGCATCGAGGAAGTCGCCCAGGCCCACTTCGCGCAGCAGATCGACGGGGTCGGCGGCGTCGGTGGGGTTCGCCGCCCGGTGCACGTCGAGCAGCAGCCGAGCGTTGGCCTCCACCGTGCGCCACGGCAGCAGGCCTGGCGCCTGGGGCACCATCGCCACCCGCTTCTGTCGGCGGGCCTCGGCCGGGGCGCCGCCACCCACCTCCACCACGCCCGAGGTGGCCGGCTCGAGTCCGGCGACGATGCGCATCAGTGTTGTCTTGCCGCACCCCGACGGGCCGATGATGCTGACGAAGCTGCCCTCGGTGATGTCGATCGAGAGCGGGCTGAGCACCTCGAGGTCGCCGTACACCTTGGTGAGGTCGCGCACGACGATCCGGCTCATCGCTGGTGAGTGTAGGAGGCGCCTCCACTCGTCCTCGCGTTGCCCGATGGTTTCGACGTCGTGGCCCGCTAGTCTTTCCGACGTCCGACGGGGCCTCACCTCCGTCGGATGCATGCGGCAGATCGCCGGATGCGACCTCCGTCCGAAAGGGAAGGCAATGGCCCTCGCTCCGAAGCAAGAGACCATCGACGCGCACAAGCTCAGCGACACCGACACCGGTTCGCCCGAAGTGCAGATCGCGCTGCTCACCGCACGCATCAACCACCTCACCGAGCACTTCAAGACCCACGCCAAGGACCACCACAGCCGTCGTGGTCTGCTGAAGCTGGTCGGTCGCCGTCGTCGCATGCTCGACTACGTGAAGAACATCGACGTCGAGCGCTACCGCGCCATCGTCGCCGCCAACGGCCTGCGCCGCTGAGCACCCCGAACCCGAGCAACGACCGGCCCTCGGGCCGGTCGTTGCCGCGTCCGGGGACGAATCGCCTGGTAGGGTGGGCGCGACAAACCAACCGAGCGGAACATCTGGATCGGTTGTCAGTCGCGAGCACCGAACCCTCCGTGCAGATCCTCCGGGGCCGCCGTTCGGTGTTGACGACTGGGAACCGACCTCCGCTCCAAGAGCCGGGCGTGGATGCGCGCGGCGTGAAAGGAGCTCGTCATGGCAGAAGCCATCCGAGTGTCGATGCCCGTGTCGGGTACCGACAAGACCCTGTCCTTCGAGACCGGGAAGCTGGCCCAGCAGAGCATGGGTGCCGTCGTGGCATCGCTGGGTGGCACCACGGTGCTGGCCACGGCCAACGCCGCCAAGGAAGCCCGCCCCGGTGCGGACTTCTTCCCCCTCACCATCGACGTCGAAGAGCGTGCGTACGCCGCGGGCAAGATCCCGGGCTCGTTCTTCCGTCGTGAGGGCCGTCCCACCGAGGACGCCATCCTCACCTGCCGTCTCACCGACCGCCCGCTCCGCCCGGCGTTCCCCGACGGTTTCCGCAACGAGGTGCAGGTCGTCCTCACCATCATCGGCGCCGACATGGCGAACCCGCACGACGTGCTCTCCATCAACGCCGCCTCGGCGTCGCTGATGCTCAGCGGCATCCCGTTCGACGGCCCCATCGGTGCCGTGCGCGTGGCCTACAGCCAGGCCGGCGAGTGGACGCCGCACCCCAGCTACGAAGAGGGCCAGAACAGCACGTTCGAGCTCGTCGTCGCCGGTCGCCAGCTCGACAACGGCGACGTCGCCATCATGATGGTCGAGGCCGGTGGCACCACCAAGAGCTTCGACTACTACGCCGACGGCGCCCCGAAGGTCGACGAAGCCGCCCTCGCAGCCGGGCTCGAGGCCAGCAAGACCTGGATCAAGGAGAGCATCGCCCTCCAGCGCCAGCTCGTCGCCAGCGTCGTGGCCACCAAGGGCCCGATCGTGCCGATGGAGTACACCGTCAGCGTCGACTACGCCCCCGAGGTGTTCGCCGCCGTCGAGCCCATCGCCACCCCCGAGCTGTCGAAGGCCGTCGCCATCGCCGGCAAGGCCGAGCGCAATGCCGCCACCGACGCCGTGGCCGCCCACGCGGTCGCCACGCTCTGCGCCGAGGGTGCCGAGTTCGCCGGTCGCGAGCGCGAGGTGAAGGAAGCCGTGCGCAGCCTCACCAAGAAGCTCGTGCGCAAGCGCATCGTCGACGAGGGCCTCCGCATCGACGGTCGCGGTCCCCGCGACCTGCGTCCGCTGAGCAGCGAAGTCGGCGTGCTGCCCACCGCGCACGGCACCGGCCTGTTCCAGCGTGGCGAGACCCAGGTGATGAACGTCCTCACCATGGCGATGCCGCGCATGAACCAGCTGCTCGACACGCTCGGCCCGGAGACCAACAAGTACTTCCTGTTCCACTACAACATGGCCCCGTGGGCCAACGGTGAGACGGGTCGCGTCGGTTCGCCGAAGCGCCGCGAGATCGGTCACGGTGCGCTCGCCGCCCGTGCGCTGCTGCCGGTGCTGCCCGACCGCGAGAAGTTCAACTACACGCTCCGCCTCGTGGCCGAAGTGCTCGCCTCCAACGGCAGCACCTCGATGGCCTCGGTGTGCTCGGGCTCGCTGGCCCTCATGGACGCCGGCGTGCCGGTGCGTGCGGCC
>SXKB01000166.1 GCA_005778215.1 Actinomycetota bacterium
GGCGCGTAGCCGAGCTTGTGGATGTCGGCCGAGATGGAAGTGACGCCGTCGACGCGGAAGTCCCACGGCGGCACGTCGCGGCCGAGCATCTCGGCGAACGGCAGCACGAACCCGCCCATGCACGCGTCGACATGGCAGTTGGCCCCCACCTCCGCCGCCAGCGCGGCGATGGCCGGGATGTCGTCGACCACGCCCTGCGGGTACTGCGGCGCCGAACCGACGACGAGCACGGTGTTGTCGTTGACGCACGCGGCCATTGCCTCGACATCGGCGGTCCAGTCGTCGAGCACCGGCGTCTTGTGCACGGTGATGCCGAACAGGTGCGCCGCCTTGTGGAACGCAGCGTGTGCACTCTCGGCGATCACCATCTCCGGCGTGGTGATGCCCCGTTCGGCGCGGCCGCGTTCGCGGGCGGCCAGCACCGCGCAGAGGATCGACTCGGTACCACCGCTGGTCATGAAACCCGAGACGCCCTCGCGGCCGTGGAGCAGTCCGGCCGTCCACCGCACGACCTCCGACTGGATGGAGCCGAGCGATGGGAACGCCTTCGTGTTGAGCGCGTTCTCGTGCAGGAACGCAGCAGAGGTTCGCTCGGCCACCTCGTGCACCGACGGCCCGCCGTCGTAGACCATGCCGAACGTGCGCCCCGACGACCAGTCGACGTCGGAGTGTCGCTTCGCGAGGAGCTCGGCGAGTACGTCGTCGACCGGCAGGCCCTGTGCAGGAAGGTGGGTCACGCCGCGGACACTACCGCGGCGCGTCGTTCGCCGATTCGCTGGCATCGATGGCAACGATGTGGTCTACTACTGAACCATATGGTTCAGTATGCCGCCCCTGACCTCGACGCCTCGTTCGCTGCGTTGGCGGATCGTACGCGTCGCGGGGTGTTGGAACAGCTGGGGTACGCCGAGCTGTCGATCACGGATCTCGCGGTGCAGTTCCAGATGACACTCACCGGCATGCGCAAGCACATCGGTGTGCTCGAGGCGGCCGGCCTGGTGGTCACACGGAAGGTCGGCCGAGTGCGCACGTGCCGGATCGGCACGGAGCGCCTCGACGAGGTGACGGCGTGGATCGACACCTACCGCCAGCGCTGGGACGCTCGTTTCGACGAGCTCGACAAGGTGGTCGCAGCACTCGAACAGAAGGAGCAGCAGGATGCACGCACACGACGGTGAGGACGCTGCGGCGAGTCGCACGACCGTGGAACGGAAGGGCGATCGGGAGACCGTGGTGACGCGGTGGTTCGACGCACCGGCGCACCTCGTGTTCGAGGCCTGGTCGAACCCCGAGCTGTTCCGGAAGTGGTGGGTCCCGAGGTCGATGGGCATGACGTTGCACGACTGCGAGATGGACGTGCGCACCGGGGGCAGCTACCGGCTCAACTTCGGCGAGGGCATGGACTTCTACGGTCGGTACGTCGAGGTGGTCGTGCCGTCGCGCATCGTCTGGACCAACGAGGAAGCCGACGAACACAGCTCCGTCACCACCGTGACCTTCGAGGAGCACGACGGCCGCACCCTGGTGATCGTCAGCGAGCTGTATCCCTCGAAGGAGGCGCTCGACGAAGCGGGTGGTGCCGAGGAAGCGATGCCCGAGACCTTCGCGCAGTTGGACGAACTGCTCCGCACGATGGCCTGACGGCTTCGCTCCGTCGCCTGCGTCGACCGGCTGCGAAGCTGGACCGACGTTCCGGCGAGAGGAGCCCACGTGCCTGCCGTTCCCCAGCACTCGACGATCGCGGTCACCGGCGCGGCCGGGTTCATCGGCGGTTGGGTGGTGCGCGACCTCCTGGAGCGCGGCCATAGGGTTCGTGGCTGCGTTCGCGACGTGGCCGACGAGTCGCGAGTCGGCTTCCTGACGGCCATGCCGGCGTTCGCCTCGGGTCGGCTCACCCTGCACGCGGCCGACCTCGACGAACCCGGGTGCTTCGACGACATCTTCCGCGGCTGCGACGGGGTGGCCCACGTGTCGCACGTGTCCACCTACGACGATCCGGAGTACGTGCAGCGCACCTGCGATCACATCGTCGCCAGCATCGAACGGTCGGGCAGCGTGCGCCGCGCGGTGGTCACGTCGAGCGTGGCGGCCGTGATCTCCGAGGCCGACATCACCGAGCTCGTGCGGCGGCCGATCTGCGACGAAGACCGCTATCCCGACGAGTCGAACCCGAAGCGTTCGCCCGAACGCGGCCAGGGGTACTCGATCGGCAAGGTGATCGCGCAGCGAGCGTTCGCCGATGCGGCAGCGTCGAGTGCGGCCGGCTGGGACGCGATCACGGTGTGCCCCGCCGACAACGTGGGGCCCATCCAGTCGGCGCACCAGCAGCACGGTGGGCCGTGGCAGCACCTGATCGGTCGGATGCTGCAGGGCCGGTGCGAGGTGTTCCAGGGCACCGGTCCGTACCGGCCGTGGATGACCGTCGACGTGCGCGACGACGCCGCATGCCACGCCGGGCTGCTGGAGAGCGACCTCGTTGCGAACGGCGAGCGCTACATCGCCTGGTCGACCGAGCGGCGCAGCTACGAGGACGTCGTCGCCACCATCGACCGCGTGTTGCCCGAGCTGCGCCACGACCCTGGGCCGATCGTCGACCCGTCGCCCGACCGGCACCGGGCGCGAGAGGCCGAGTTCCGAGGCATCTGGAACGGTCTCGAACTGCGCAACGACCGGATCCGGTCGGTGGTGCCCATCACGTTCCGTCCGCTCGACGTGTCGGTGCGCGACTGCGTCGAGTCGCTCATCGCCGTGGCCGGTGTGGAAGTGCACCGACGTCCCGCGGAGGGTGACAGCCATGGGTGATCGCCTGGTGATCGACACCGACATCGGCACCGATGTCGACGACCTGTGGACCTTGGCCATGGTGCCGGCGCTCGACGGCATCGACCTGTGCGCAGTGACCATGGTGTACGGCGACACCGACCTGCGGGCGCGGCTCGCCTCGACGGTGCTCGGTCTGATGGGACTCGACGCGCCCGTGCACCGCGGCGTCGAGCACCCGCTCAGCGGCAAGGCGGTGATGTGGGCTGGGCACGAAGGCATCGGTGTGCCCGGCATCGACGAGGCCGTGTACGAGGCGCGTGACGCCGTCGACGTGTTGATCGAA
>SXKB01000167.1 GCA_005778215.1 Actinomycetota bacterium
CAACTGGGGCTCTAGTCGAATTGAATCATCAGTACGAAGGGTTTCATAGAAAGTCCGAAGAAAAATGTGCACTGCACCAAATTTCACTGAGCGAAAAGGATTTAAAGATTGACGTGGTGAGGTTCACGTTGCGGCGCAGGGCGTGCAGCAGGTGGTTGCCGCCGATGGACAGCGCGTCGCCGTCGCCGGTGACCACCCACACGTCGAGGTCGGGGCGGGCCACGGCCACACCGGTGGCGATGGCGGGCGCACGACCGTGGATGCTGTGCATGCCGTACGTGTTCATGTAGTACGGGAACCGACTGGAACAGCCGATGCCGCTGATGAACACGGTGTTCTCCGGGGCGATGCCCAGCTCGGGCATCAGCGTCTGCACGGCCTGCATGATGCCGTAGTCGCCGCAGCCCGGACACCACCGGACCTCCTGGTCGCTCATCCAGTCCTTCTTGGTGGTGAGCGGAACGATGGTGTCGGTCACGACAGTGCCTCCTGGATGGCGCGCTCGATCTCGGCGGACGTGAAGGGCAGGCCCTGCACCTTGGTGACGGCCTTGGCATCGACGAGGTAGTTGGCCCGGACGATGCGGCACAGCTGGCCCATGTTCAGCTCGGGCACCAGCACATGGCGGTAGGCCTTCAGCAGCTCGCCCAGGTTGGGCGGCAGCGGGTTGAGGTGGGTGAGGTGGATCCACGCGACCTTCGTACCCACTCGCCGTGTGCGTTGCACCGCCGCGTCGATGGCAGCCCAGGTGGAACCCCAGCCCAGCAGCACCACCTCGGCATCGGCGTCGCCCACCACCTCGGCGAGAGGGATGTCGTTCGCGATGCGATCGACCTTCTCCTGGCGGAGGTGCACCATCTTGCTGTGGTTGGCCGGCGAGTAGTCGATGTTGCCGGTGCCGTCCTGCTTCTCGATGCCGCCCACACGGTGCATCAGCCCCGGTGTGCCGGGAATGGCCCACGGACGGGCGAGGGTCTCGGGGTCGCGCAGATACGGCCAGTACTCCGCCACCCCGTCGTCGTCGACGTGGTTCTTCTCGGTCTGGAACGGCACCGAGATGTCGGGCAGATCGGCCGGGTCGGGCAGCCGCCACGGCTCGCTGCCGTTGGCCAGGTAGCCGTCGCTGAGCAGGATGACCGGCGTGCGGTACTTCAGCGCGATGCGGGCGGCCTCGACCGCGGCGTCGAAGCAGTTCGACGGGCTGTACGCCGCCACGATGGGCAGCGGCGCCTCGCCGTGACGGCCGAACATCGCGATGTTGAGGTCGGCGGCCTCGGTCTTGGTGGGCAGACCCGTCGACGGGCCACCACGCTGGATGTCGACCAGCACGAGCGGGAGCTCGAGCGACGTGGCCAGGCTGAGCGTCTCGCTCTTCAACGCCACGCCGGGACCGCTGGTGGTGGTGACGCCGAGGTGACCGCTGAACGCAGCGCCGAGCGCCATGCCGGCCGCTGCGATCTCGTCCTCGGCCTGCACGGTGCGCACCCCGAAGTGCTTGTGCTTCGACAACTCGTGGAGGATGTCGCTCGCCGGCGTGATGGGATAGCTGCCCAGGAACACCGGCAGCTTCGCCTGCTGTCCGGCGGCCACGAGGCCCCAGGCGAGCGCGACGTTGCCCGTGATGTTGGTGTACTCACCCGGCGGCAGCTGCGCCGGCTTCACCTCGAACGGGTGGTCGAAGAACTCGGTGGTCTCGCCGAACGCATAGCCGGCCTTGAACGCGGCGAGGTTGCTCTCCTTCACCATGTCCTTGAAGCGCGACTCGATCCACGCGATCGTCGGTTCGGTGGGACGCGAGTAGAGCCAGCTGACGAGGCCGAGCGCGAAGAAGTTCTTCGAGCGCTCGGCGTCGCGGGGCTTCACCCCGAGCGGCTCGGTGGCCGCCTGGGTGAGCGAGGTCATCGGGATCTCGACCACGCGGTACTCGGACAGGAAGTCGTCGTGCAGCGGATTGTGGTCGTAGCCCGCCTTGTGCAGGTCGCGCTCGTCGAAGGCATCGGTGTTGACGATGAGCAACCCACCCTGCTCGAGGCGGTGGAGGTCGGCCTTCAGCGCGGCGGGGTTCATGGCCACGAGCACGTTCGGGCTGTCGCCCGGGGTGGTGATGTCGTGGTCGGAGATGTGCACCTGGAAGCTGGAGACACCGTTCACGGTGCCGGCTGGGGCGCGGATCTCGGCCGGATAGTCGGGGAACGTCGACAGGTCGTTGCCGAACAGGGCACTGACCGACGTGAACCGATCGCCCGTGAGCTGCATACCGTCGCCGGAATCGCCCGCGAACCGGACGACGACGTGCGAGATCTGCTCGGGACGTCGGTCCTGTCGTTCCTCGGTGTCCGTCATTGGCCACCTCCATGTGAGGGACGGCACCATTGTCGTCCGCTGTGGGCGAACCATATACCGCGCCGATCGGCGAGATGCGCGCGCACTGTCCCTCGGCGCAAAGAGGTGACGAAGGTCCCGGACGGGCAGTGCCGGAAGACCCCGGGTCAGTCGGACGGAGGCACGGTGGGCGTGCGCAGCGTGAGCGACACGCCGACGAGCGCGGCCACCAGGCCCACCACGGCGAGCGCGCCGAGCGTCTCGTCGAAGAGGATGGCGCCCTCGATGGTGCTGAGCGCCGGAGTGAGGAAGAACAGACTGCTCACCTTCGCCGCGGCATGGTGCTGCAGCAACCACAACATGATCAGCACCGCGGCGATGGACAGCACGACCACTGCCCACGCCAGCGCGAACATCGAGCGCGCCGTGACGGTGAAGTCGAGTCGCTCGTGCACCACTGCGCCCACGAACAGCACGGCGGCAGAGGCGGTGTACTGCACCACGGTGCCTCGCAGCAGCGGCATGCCGGTGCCGTGGCGGCGTTGCACGAGCGTGCCGAACACCATGCCCATCACGCTCACGCCTGCAGCGATCAGCGCACCGGTGGAGATGTCGTCGGCGCCGCCGCGCATGTGATCCACCACCACGACGACCACACCACTGAACCCGAGCGCGACGCCGAACCACTGCCAGGGCGCGAGCCGCTCGTGCAACAGGAACCGCGCCGACACGGTGGTGATGACGGGATGCAGGCCGGCGATGAGCGCGCCCACACCCGAGGGCATGCCCCACGAGATGGCAAGGAACACACCACCCAGGTACACGGCGTGCATGCCCAACCCGGAGATCGCCGCCCACTTCACCGCAGGCCGCTGGATGGCCGGAGCGCGAGTGACCCAGGCGTAGATCATCAGCACCACCGCGGCGATGGACAGCCGAATGGCGAGGAACGTGAGCGGACCGGCATCGTCGGTCCCGTAGCGGGCGACCACGAACCCCGTGCTCCAGAGGAGCACGAACACCATCGGCGCGACGCGCTCGACGAGCGGTGCCGCGTCGGGCGCGACGCGAGAAGGGCGGGCCGCCGAGGCGACCCGCCCTTCCTCGCTCGGAGTACCGGGAACGGTCAGGCGCCGCCCTCGGTGAGGGTGACCTCGATCGGGGCGAAGTCGGCACCCTTCACGTCGACGCCGTCAGCCTCGAGCTGCTTCACGGCCTCGTTCACGATGTCGTTCGTCCACGACGTGGCATCGGGCGCCTTGGTGAGCACCGTCTGGCCGTCGAGGTTCTTGGTGCCGCTGGCGATCTCCACCGTGCGGTCCCATGCAGCCTTGTCGATGACACCCACGCCACCGGAGGCCGGCCAGATGAGCTTGTTCACTTCGTTCATCTGCCACAGCTGGTGCGTCGCACCGAGCTTCGAACCCTTCGCGACGACGATGTCGGCGCAGGCCTGGGTGTTGTCGCGGCAGTAGGCCCAACCCTCGAGGGAGGCCTTCACGAACGCGATGGCCTGACCGCAGTAGGCCGGATCGCTGAGGCGAGCCTCGTCGGCCCAGATGGCGTCCTGCAGCATGCCGACGCCCTCTTCCTCGTACGAGACGACGTTGAGGTCCTCGGGCTGGTACAGCTCGCCGGTGTCGGGGTTCACGGCCTCGAGCACCTGTGCGTACTCGTTGTAGGTCATGGCCTCGGCAGCGTCGATCTCACCCGAGAGCAGACCGTTCATGTCGAAGTTCTGCTGGATGAGCGTGACGTCGGTGGCGGGGTCGAGACCGGCCTTCGACAGGGCGGCGAAGATCTCGAACTCGTTGCCGAAGCCCCAGTTGCCGATCTTCTTGCCCTTGAAGTCGGCGGCCGACGTGATGCCCGCGTCCTTGAAGCTCACCTGCAGCGTGCCGCTGCGCTGGAACACCTGTGCGATGTTGGTGACCTTGGCGCCGGCCTCGCGCTCGGCGAGTGCCTTCGGCACCCACGAGATGGCGAAGTCGACCGCACCGGTGGCGAGCGTCTTCTGCGGCGGGATGTCCACGCCACCCTCGACGATCTCCACGTTCAGGCCGGCCTTCTCGTAGAAGCCCTGGTCGACGGCTGCGAAGTAGCCGGCGAACTGCGCCTGGGTGACCCACTGCAGCTGCAGCTTCACCGCGGCACCCTCCGGCGCCGTGCACGACGCGATGTCGACAGCCAGGCCCGAGCCCGACTCGCCGCCACCAGCGGTGGTGTCGCTGCTGCTCTCGTCGTCACCGCACGCGGCAACGAGCACACCCGCGAGTGTGACGATGGCAGCCATCTTGGCCGCACGTCCGTGTCGCATTGTCCCTCCCCTTTGTTTCTCTTCGTTGATCGAGATGATCTTGCTGGTTGTCACTTGGAGCGAGCCCGCCGCCGCCACGGGACGACGAGGTACTCCAAGAGGTTGGAGCCTGCGAAGAACAGCAGGCCCACGATCGCTCCGCCCAACACATAGGCGAACCCCAGGGCTTTGTTGGCCGAGTTCAACGTACCCGAGATCTTGCTGCCCAGACCGTTCTGCGTGCCGCCGAAGTACTCGGACACGAGGGCGATGATGAGGGCGAGTGGCGCGGCGGTGCGCACCCCGGTGAAGAAGAACGGCATGGTGTTCGGCAGTCGCACCTTCTTCAACGTGTCGAACGGCGACGCGGCGTACGACCGCATCAGTTCCATCTGCGTCGCGTCGTTCTGGCGCAGGCCCTTGGTGACCTGCACGAACACCACGAAGAACACCGAGATCGTCACCATGATGCGGCGCGGGATCTGGCTGTCGAGCGAGTACATGTTGTTGAGCACACCCACGATGACCACCGCCGGGATGGCGGCGACGGTGATGGCGAGCGGGGTCACCAGTTCACTCACGAACGCGAACCGGTTGGTGAGCACGGCGATCACGAAGCCGAACAGCGAGCCGAGCACGAGGCCGACGAGTGCGTTCATGCCGGTGACCACGCTGGCCTTCCAGACCAGGTCGAAGTCGTTCACGAACGCCTTCCAGATGTCGCTGGGGCGCGGGATGACGAACGGCTGCACGTCGCTGATGACCACCCATGCCTGCCATGCGACCAGGAACAGCACGCCCAGCACCAGGGGCGGCAGCACGGTGGCCGCGAGGCTGCGGAGCCGGGCGGTGTTCACCGGTCCTCGATCCCCCGCGCCTGGTCGGCCATCTCGATGCCACGCAGCGCTTCACGCACCTCGGTGACACGTGCGAAGAAGTCGCCGGCTTCGCGGGTGAGTTCGTTGCGATCGCGACCGAGGCCCACGTTCACGATGTCGGTGATGCGACCCGGGCGGGGCGACATCACGACCACACGGTCGGCGAGGTACACGGCTTCGGGAATGGAGTGAGTGACGAACACCACGGTGGTACCGGCCGCAGCGCAGATGCGCAGCAACTCGGCCTGCATGTGCTCGCGGGTCATCTCGTCGAGCGCACCGAAGGGCTCGTCCA
>SXKB01000168.1 GCA_005778215.1 Actinomycetota bacterium
CTCGACGCGCCCGTGCACCGCGGCGTCGAGCACCCGCTCAGCGGCAAGGCGGTGATGTGGGCTGGGCACGAAGGCATCGGTGTGCCCGGCATCGACGAGGCCGTGTACGAGGCGCGTGACGCCGTCGACGTGTTGATCGAACTCGCCGCCGCCGACCCGGGCTCGCTCGACGTGCTGGCGATCGGTCCGCTCACCAACATCGCGTCGGCCATGCGCCGCGACCCGGCCTTCGCCCGCAACGTGCGTCGGCTGGTGGTGATGGGCGGTGAGTTCCAGATCGGATGGCCCGAACACAACTTCGCCTCCGACGTCGTGGCGACCGCCGAGGTGCTGCAGTCGGGCGCACGCATCACGCTGGTGCCGCTCGACCAGACGCTGAAGGTGGCGATCGACGAGCACGATGTCGATCGCATTGCTGCGAGCCATCCCATCGGCCCGCTGATGGCCGATCAGGCTCGACGGTTCTGGACGTGGCTCTCCGGGTTGCGTGCCGGCATGCCGAACGACCGCAGTTGGGCGCACGACCCACTCACGCTGCTGGCCATCGCCGAACCCGACCTGTTCACGTTCACGCGCATGGCGGTGGAGGTGGCCGACGACGGCACCGTGCGCGGCACGCCCGACGACACGTCGCTCATCCAGGTCGTCACCGACCTCGATGCAGTACGCGCGCACGCCGCGCTGATGCGCACACTGGCCGGCTGATCCGCCACCTTCGCCGCAGACGTGTGTTTGTCGACATACATCGATGTATGTATGTACGATGTCGGCACTGGCATCCTGAGCCGATCGACGGCGCCGGGTGCGACGGAGTGCCATGAACCAGCGAACCGTTGCGACGGATCATCGACGAACCCAGGCAGAGCGCTCGTCCACCACTCGGGCCGCACTCGCCGATGTGGCGATCGGGTTGTTGCTCGAACGGGGGTGGGCTGCGGTCACTGCGGTCGAGGTGTGCGCTCGCGCCGGTGTCAGCCGCGGGGCGTTCCACCATCATTACTCGAGCATTCCCGACCTGCTGGCCGACGCGCTGCGCCGGCTCTACGCCGACATGCGCAGCACCGAGCGTCCACCGGCACAGGACATGGTCGGCCTCGTCGACCACACGTGGGCGGCGATCAGCAACCCGCGGTTCAAAGCCGTGCTCGAAGCCTGGTTGGCGATGGCGAACGATGCGAGCCTGCGTGCCGAGATCGGACCCGTGGTGGCCGAGTTCGCCCGGCTCGTGCGGCCCGACGGCACTGCGGCACGCGTGCTCGCCACGGCAGACGGGCGCGACTTCTACCTGCTCGCCCGCGAGGCGATGCTCGGCATGGCCCTGGGCCGCGCCACCAATGCCGGCGGCAGGCCCCTTGCGCACGAACGCCGCATGCTCGCTCGCCTGCGCACCCAGGCAGCCGCATTCGACCACCCCGCCGACTGACCACCCGACGACCGACCACCCGACGACTGACCCGACTTGGAGCACACCGTGACCGACACCGACTTCACCGCCGACGAGCTCGTCGCCATGGCCTCCGCTCCGGAGGCGAGCCCTGCGAAGCACGTGGTGTGCAGCATCTGCGACATCGGATGTCAACTGCGCGCCACCACCGATGGCGACGGGAAGCTGCACAAGATCCTCCCGCACGAGGACCCGTTCCAGGCGGGCAACATCTGCTTCAAGGGCACTGCGGCGCCGCAGATCCACCATCACCCCGATCGGCTGCGCACTGCGCTCAAGCGCGTCGGGGCGCGCGGTGAGGACCGGTGGGAGGAGATCAGCCACGACCAGGCGATCGCCGAGATCGCAGAGCGGTTGAAGGCGGTGATCGCCGAGCACGGGCCAGAGGCGTGGGCGGTGTCGACATCGGGGTGGAACACCCAGACCGGGTACGGCATGGACCGTCGATTGATGAACCTGGTCGGTTCTCCGAACTGGATCAGCGGTGTCTCACTGTGCGCAGGCAACACCGCCGCAGTGAACCGCCTCACCTATGGCTGGTTTCCGTTCCCTGATGTCGCCGCGACCAAGTGCATCGTGTTGTTCGGGCACAACCCGCGCAAGCACTCGTGGACCCCGGTGTACAACGGGATCAACTTCGCGAAGATGTGCGGTGCCAAGGTGATCGTGCTCGACCCGCGAGTGTCGGAACAGGCCGAGGGTGCCGATCTGCACCTGCAACTGCGAGCCGGCACGGACGCGGCGATGGCGCTCGGCTGGTTGAAGGTGATCTTCGACGAGGAACTGTACGACGAGGACTTCGTGCGCGACTGGTGTGTCGGTTTCGAGGAACTCCGGGCCCGCGTCGACGAGTATCCGCTGGAACGGGTGGAGGCGATCACCGGCGTCGACCGCGAACTCATCGCCGAGGCAGCGCGCATGTACGCGACGGCCGAGAGCGCGTGCATTCCCTGGACACCGGTCACCGACCAGCAGATCTCGTCCACCTCGGGTATCCGACTGCACTCGATCCTGCGTGCGGTCACGGGCAACCTCGACGCTCCCGGCGGCGACGTGTTCAACGCACCCAATCCGGGCTGGATCCCCGAGGCGGAACTGCAGCTGAACGACGCGATCTCGCCCGAGCAGCGCGCCAAGCAGCTCGGGTACCACACCCACCCCGTGTACACGTATCGCACGGCGGAGATGCTCGGCGATGCAATGGAGCGGGTGTGGGGTGTGCGCTGGGCCGACCAGGTGATGGGCTGCCACATGGCCAACCCGTCGGAGCTGTTCCGTGCGATGGACACCGGTGACCCGTATCCGGTGAAGGCGTTCTTCTCGCTCGGCAACAACACGTTGTTGTCGTACCCGAACCAGCACCAGATCCTGCGCGCCCTGCAGAACCAGGACCTCATCGTGGTGCAGGACATCTTCATGACGCCCACTGCGATGCTCGCCGACTACGTGCTGCCCGGCGACGTGTTCACCGAGCGGAACCACATCGCCGACAGCTGGGGTTGGGGCAATCGGCTCAACCTGAGCCAGCAGATCGTGAAGCCCGGCGGTGACATCCGCTCCACCTTCGCCTTCTGGCGCGACCTCGCACACGCGATGGGTCACGGCGAGCACTACCCGTGGGCCACCGTCGAGGACCTGCTCGATCACCGGCTGTCACCGTCGGGTCGCACCTTCGCCGAGTTCGCGGCCACGTCGATCAGCGACAGCCCGCCGCCCGCATACCGCAAGTACGAGCAGACCGGATTCGCCACCCCGTCGGGCAAGGTGGAGCTGTACTCGTCGATCCTCGACGACCTCGGTTTCTATCCGCTCCCGTACCACCGTGAGGGTCCGGCACCGACTGCCGACCATCCGTACGCCGTGTTCAGCGGAGTGCGTGAAGACCCGTTCTTCCAGACCGGCCAACGCAACATCGGCGTCCTGCGCCGCCGCTCGCCCGTGCCCCTGATCTTCATCCACCCCGACGATGCGGCTCGCGATCGGTTCGACGACGGCCAGTGGGTGCGGCTCGAGACCGAGCACGGCCACGTCGATGCGCAACTCGCCATCCGCGACAGCATCCTGCCCGGTCACCTGCGCGTGCCGCACGGCTGGTGGTATCCCGAACTCCGCGGCAACGCCGAACTCGCCGGGGCGTTCATCTCCAGCGACGCTGTCCTGTGCGGTGACAGCGACGACCTGCTCGACCGTGAACAGGGCACCCCGCACTTCAAGGGATATCCGGGCCGCCTCACCCCGATCGATCGGCCAGCGGGCATCGCCTGAATCGCGGCGCCGACGGCACGGCACCCGACGGGTCGTGTGCTGCTCGCTACGCTCCGCCGATGGAATCGTTGCAGGGGAAGACCGCCGTCGTCACCGGAGCCGGATCCGGCATGGGCCGAGCGTTCGCGGAGCGTTTCGCCCGCGCCGGCATGAACGTGGTGTTGGCCGACGTGGAGGCGCCGAAGCTCGACGAGGCGGTGGCGGCCATCGTCGCCACCGGTGCCGAGGCCATCGGCGTCATCACCGACGTCACCGATGGCGCGGCGGTCGACCGCCTGCGTGATGCTGCCATCGAACGGTTCGGGCGGGTGCACGTGCTGTGCAACAACGCCGGTGTCGCGGGCACCGGGCCGTCGGGTGGGAAGTTCGTCACCGAGGCCGAGTGGCGTTGGGTGCTCGACGTGAACCTGTGGGGTGTCATCCACGGCCACCGTGCGTTCCTGCCGCACCTGGTGGAGCACGGCGACGGGCACATCGTGAACACCGCGTCGATGGCCGGGCACTTCCCTGGGCACTCCGCGTACACGGCCAGCAAGTGGGCCGTCGTGGGGATCACCGAAGGCCTGTTCCACGACCCGCAGTTGCGAGCTGCGGGTGTCGGCGTGTCGTGCCTGTGCCCCGGCTGGGTGAACACTGCCATCGCCGACTCGGCGCGCAACCGACCCGAGTGGGCGGCACCCACGCTCGGCGTGGAACGCACCCCGATGGAGGAGATGATGGAGGCCTACGTGCGCGACCAGTTGCGCTCGGGTATGGACCCTGCCGCCGTGGCCGAACTGGTGCACGACGCCATCCTCACCAACCGCTTCTGGGTGTTCACCGACATGCAGATGGTGGAAGGTCTCCGGCCACGGTTCGAGGCGGTGCTCGCCGCGGAGAACCCCCCGACCATGGGTTTCGGCGACTGAGCGGTCCGGTGCGCCAACGGCCGAACGGTGCCGCTGACACCCCGGAACCCGAGGGTTGACTCAGGGGTTACTGTGGCAATGTGTACAGCGCTCGGCTGATCCGATGAGCATGTCGTCCGGCGACGCCGACCTGATGACGTTGCTGGCTTCGCTCGACGCGGGCGTCGTCCTGTTCGAGCCCGTCGTCTCCCACAGCGACTCGGTCCTCGATGCCCGGGTGGTGTGGGCCACCACTCGCTCCGCGTCCGTGTGGGGTGACGGTCCCGGCGCGCTCGCGAGCGAGGTGTGTCCCGACTTCGACGAGTGGTTGGCGGCGGCGAACGGGGCCTGGCGCGGTGTGCCGGTTCGTCGGCTGATCGAGGCCGACCATGGGCGCCGCGGTTGGACCCGTGCGGTGTCCACGGTCAGCCGGGTGGGCGACCACCTGTCCGAGGTGACGGTGGACCGTTCGGCCGACCAGGAACTGATCGACCGGTTGGCAGCGCTCGACCGGCACTATCGCGACGTGCTCACCGAGTTGCCCCTCACGGTCATCGCGTCGCGGTTCGGCTTGGGCAACGTCGAGTTCATCAGCCCGAACGCAGCGGAACTCACCGGGCGGCCGTTCGCCGAACTCACCCGAATCGCCGACTGGTCGACGTTCATCCACCCCGACGATCTCCACCTTGCCGATTCGGTTCGCCGGGTGGTGGCGCACGGTGGCGACCTCGACGTCGTCGGTCGTCTCGTGCGACCCGACGGTGACGACCGCTGGGTGCAGGTGCGCGCTGTCAGCGACCGCGCCGACCTCGATGGTGAACGCCGGTTCGTCATCGCCATGCTCGACATCACCGATCAGCGGGCGCTGCAGCAGCAGGCAGAGCAGAGCGATCGCCTCGAGACATTGGCGCGAGCAGCTGGGTCGTTCGCCCACGAGTTCAGCAGCCTGTTGCAGATCGCTGCCGGCAACCTGGAACGGCTGCAGCGCCAGACCGACGAACCGAGCGCTCCCATCGAGCAGAGCCTCGAGGCGTTGCAACGTGCGGGCGGGTTGGTGAACGGCCTCATGTCGTTCGCGAGCAGCCGACCGGGCGTCATCGAACCGGTGTCCATCCCGGCGCTCTGCCAGCGGATGCACATGGTGCTGCGTGAGCGGCTCCCTGCCTCGGCCGAGATGACGATCGTGCTCGCCGAGGATCTGCCGCTGGTGATGATCTCGGCGGAAGCGCTGGGCGTGGTGATGATGCACGTCGTCGACAATGCCGCCGCGTCGTTGGGCGTGAACGGCCTGGTGCACGTGTCGGTCACCGAGCGCACCGACGCCCACTGTCACCTCCAGCACGCGACGACACGCCAACGATGGGTCTGCATCACGGTGGAGGACAACGGGTGCGGCATCACCCAGGACCGGCTGCGTCGCGTGTGGGAGCCGTTCCACACCTCGCGCTCCGGTGCCGACTCACGTGGCGCCGGACTCGGCCTGTCGATCGTGCACGGCGTCGTCCATCAGTTCGACGGTCATGCCACCATCGACAGCCGGGACGGTCGAGGCACGACCGTGAGGCTGTTCCTCCCCGTCTCCGAGGACTGATCCGTCCGGGGGGTCGTGCTGCCCGGGGCCTGTCGGTCGTCACTCGACGCGCTGGACCCGCTCGCGATGGTTGCCGTGGTTGGCGCCGTCGATGCTGGAACGTCGGGTGCCGCGCACCTCGTCGACCTTCGCGTCCTGGCCGGTGATCGGCTTCGCCTGCACGCGCGTCTCACGTTCGAACGCATGCGACTTGTCGGTGTTGCGATAGAAGCGCCACCACCCGTAGTAGAAGCCGCCGCCGGCGGCAGGCCCGAGCAGCAACAGCCAGATCGGACCACTGTCGTTGGCGGCGAGCAGCATGGCGCTCATCCGGCAGCCGCCAGAATGGCCAGGACGACGCCCTCGAGGACGAAGCCGACGCTGATGGCAGCGGCCAGGAGTCGAGGCGTGGAGATGGGCACGCTGCCCATCACCTCGCCGGTACGTCCGTTGACCGCGATGTAGTGCACCATGCCGCGTCCGCCTTCCACGTGGTGGTACGAGTACAGCCACACCGGCAGGTACATCGTGAGCCATCGGGTGCCGTGCACCTGCAGGCGTTCGCGTTCCCATCGGACGCCACGGTCGTAGGCGCCGATGCTGCTCTCCACCTGTGCCCGGGCGATCGACAGCAGCTGGTGCTCCAGCTCTGGGGTGGTCTCCACCACGTTCTGGTCGCGCTTCTCGGAGGTGAACCCGGTGAGGTAGCTCGCGTTCCACTTCACCGCGTTCTCGGTGTCGAACGGCAGGATCGAGTTGATGATGTTGTTGGTGTTCATCGACGCGTCCATCAGTGCTCGCGCCGCCGATGCCTCGATGGTGAGATCATCGGCGGTGAAGTCGATGTGCCGGTGCACCTCGTAGATGTCGGCGTCGTACACCGTCTCCTTGTTGTCGTCGGTGCCCCGTGTGTAGCGACGGGTCTCCACCTCGCCGAAGCCGGCGACGTCGGCGCTGGCGTTGGCGTCGATCACCATGTACGGCATGTAGACACCGACCACGTTCTCGGGCGTGAACTCGCGCACGAACGCCCGGTCGGCGAACGTGCGCCGCTTCCCGGCGAACTCGCGGATCTTCTCGACGGCGGCGGCGTGGGTGATGCCGAAGGGCAGTACGGCGTCGGGTACAGCGCCGTTGGGCACCTGCTCGTTGACGGTGAGCACGTGACGACACCAGTGGCAGCGGGCGCCCATCTGCTCGGCGGTGTTCACCACCACTTCGGCCGCGCAGCCGGCGCACTTCATGGTGATGAGCGAGCTGACGTCGGCGTCGATGTCGGTGGCGCCCGACCCGAGGGTGGTGCCCCGGAGTTCGGCGAGATCCCCGTCGGCCACGGTCTCGGCGAGCCGTGCCTCGGCCCACTCGTGACGACAGAACAGGCACACCAACATGCCGACGGACGGGCGCAACTGGATCTCGGTGGCGCCGCACTTCGGGCACCGGTTCACGCCGTCGTCGAGCCGCTCGTTGCGCGTGTCGATGGTGGGGTCGGGCGGGGGGAGCGGTGCCTCGGCACCACCCGGCGGAGGGAGTGTGGTCACGGTCGGATCGCGCGAGTGCTCAGAGCCCGAGCAGCTTGTTCTTCGCCGCGTCGTAGTCGGCCTGGGTGATGAGCCCACCGTCGAGCATCTGCTTGAACTTCGCGAGCTTCTCCACCGGATCGTCCTCCGCCGCTGCGGCGGGCGGGGGCGGCGGGAGGTTGCTCGGCGCAGGCGTCGGTGCCGGCGCAGGAGCGACCGGCTGTTGCAGCGCGCCGATGCCCGTGGCACCGGCGGCCATGCCGAGACCCACCAGACCGGCGCCACCGGAGTTCTCGCCGGCGGCCTCGAAGCCCGCGGCCACGGAGGCCTGCAGGTTGGAGTTGCCGCGTCCACCCGACAACGCGTCGGCGCGCTGCACGTTGCGCAGCAACTCCTTCGTGGTCTCGTCGTACTCGATGGACACGATGGCGGTCGAGACGATGGCGAGGCCACGACCGGTGCTCCACTGGTAGTTCTGCTCCACGGCGGCGGACAGGCTCTGCGCGAACCCGATGGAGTCCTGCTGGATCTTCGTGATGCGATTGCCCTTCGACGGGTCGTTCGTGTACATCGAGAACGCCGGGGCGAGCGAACCGACCACTTCGTTGAACAACTGCGATGCAGCGTCGTTGTCGAGATCGGTGAAGTCGAACACCTGACCCGGCTCGAGGTACTTGGCGGGCAGCCAGCCGCGCACGAACAGCAGCGGGTCGACGATCTTGATGGTGTAGGTGCCGCGGGTGACCGCACCCACCTGCGCGTTCATGTACGCGTCGTCCCAGTAGATCTCGGACTGTGTGCCGAAGCGGTTGTTCGGCAGCTCCTTCAACGTGACGAAGTAGGCACGCTGCTGGGTGCCGGGGCGACCACCGAACTTGAAGCGCTCCCAGGAGGTCGTGATGAGCGGGCTGACGATGCCGTCGCCGGCGAAGATCGACTGCGAGTCGGGTGCGTCGCTGTTCCACTCGTATGCGCCGGGCACGGCGGCGAAGCCGGTGATGGCGCCCTGCTCCATGAGCACCAGGCCGTAGCCCTCGGGCACGATGATTCGGCTGCCGTTGGAGATGACGCCGTCGGACCCGCGGGTGTTCGAACCGCGGCCGGCGTTCTCGCCACGCGGCACCGCGGCGAACAGCGCGGCGGTCGGGGGCAGGCCCTCCGGCACCGTGTAGAAGTCCTTCCACTGATCGGCCAACGTGCCGCCGATCGCGCCGATTGCCGCCTGAATGAGCCCCATGGGTCGGTTCCTTCCACTCGCACCGCCTGC
>SXKB01000169.1 GCA_005778215.1 Actinomycetota bacterium
CGACGATGAGGACGTCCACGTGGGTCATCGGGGCACTCTACGAAAAGAGCGGGGCGCGACCAGCACCCGATTGCCGGTCGCGCCCCGCGGATCCGACCGCGGTCAGGTGAAGATGATCGGTCCGCCTGCCGCCATGTCGTAGAAGTCGCCGACGGTGATGATGCCCTGGATCTGGGGCACGAAGTCGTCCTCGGTGAGATCGAACATGTCGACACTCGCCTTGCAGGCGTACATGCCGCAGCCGGTGTCGCCGATCATCTCGATGAACTCGGGGATGGGCGGGATGTCGAGCTTGTCCATCGTCTTGCTCATCATGTGGGTGGCCAGGCCGCTCATGCCCGGCAGGCCGCCGATGAGGGTGGGGATGTGCATCGCCGGGTTGCCGACGGTGGCCACCTTGATGTGGTCGATGCGCTTCTTGTTCACGGCGTCGAGGCCGAAGAACGTGAAGAACAGGTTCGCTTCCATGCCCTCGGCGCGGGCGCCGTTGGCCATGATCAGTGCCGGGTAGATGCCCTCGAGGGAGCCCTTCGACACGATGATCGAGACCTTCGTGATCTTCTCTGCACTCATGATCAGATGCATCCCTTCGGCTTCGGGATGCCCGCGATGCGGGCAGCCATCTTGGCGGGTCCCTTCGGGAACAGCAGGTACAGGTCCTTCACGCTGACGCCCGAGGTCTTGCCGAGCACTCGCACGGTCGGGCCGGTGCCCTTCTCGAAGTACTCCTTGCGCATGAACTCGAGGACGGTCCAGTGCTGGTCGGTCAGCTGGTCGATGCCGTCGGCCTTGGCCAACTCGACGGCGATGTCACGCGTCCACTGGTTCGGGTCGACGAAGAACCCTTCGTCGTTCAGTTCCACAGCGACGCCTGCGTAGGTGGCGGTGCTCATACCTTTGCCTCTTCTTCCTTGTTCGGGTTCGGGAGTTGTTTGCCGGCCTTCGGCATGTCGGCGCCGATGCCGGGGACGTCGCGGCCGGGCAGCAGGGCGTGCCAGTAGAACCACTGGAACATCAGCTTGCCCAGGTGGTTCATGCGGCTCTCCTTGAGGAGTGGCATGCCCACCGCGGCGGGGAAGTGACCGGGCAGGGGCTCGGTCTCGTAGTTGAAGTCGATCAGCAGGGCCTTGCCGAACCCGGTCTCGATGAAGCAGTTGGCGTGGCCGTCGAACGTGCTCTCGAGTTCGCGGTGTTCGAGGAACCGGATGATGTTGTCGACCAGCACCTCGCCCTCGAAGTGGGTGACCGAGCCCGCCTTCGACGCCGGCACGTTGGTGGCGTCGCCGATGGCGAAGATGTTCTCCTTCGCCATGGTCTGGAGGGTGGCCTTGTTCGTGGGCACGAAGTTCAGGTCGTCGCCGAGGCCCTCGCTGCGACCGACGTAGTCGGCACCGCTGTGCATCGGGATGACGGCGGCCAGGTCGAACGGCACTTCACGGCCGTCGTAGCCGACGAGCTTGCCGGACTGCAGGTCGTCGTCCATCTCCACCGAGCCGGTGTTGAACTCGGTGACCAGATGGATGCCCTTCTCCTCGAGCAGCGCGGAGAGCTTCGCCGAGGCGGTGGGCTTCGTGAACGCACCGTCGAGCGGGGTGGCGTAGACGATCTCCACCTTGTCGCGGATGCCGCGCTCGGTGAAGTACCAGTCGGCCAGGAAGCAGAACTCCAGCGGGGCCACCGGGCACTTGATGGGCATGTCGACCACGTTCACGACCAGTCGGCCGCCCTCGAACTCCTCCAGGGCCGCGGCCAGGCCGGTGGCACCGGTGATGTCGTAGAACGTGAACACGCGCTCGTTCCAGCCCGGGCCGGTGAGACCTTCGGTCTCGTCGAACGCCAACTGGGCGCCGGTGGCGATGACCAGCACGTCGTAGGCGAGCTCGCGGCCGTTCTCCAGGTACACGGTGTCGCCGTGGTGATCGACCCGGTCGATCCCGCTCTCCACGAACTCGATGTCCTTGTGCAGTTGCGCCTTGCGGGGCCGCACGATCTCGCTGTGCTGGGCCAGGCCGAAGGGCACGAACAACAGGCCGGGCTGGTACATGTGGTGGTCGTCGCGGTCGACGACGGTGATGTCGACGGCCTCGCCGTCGAGGCGGTGATGCTTGAAGTGACGGTGCAGGCGGTTCGCCACCAGGGTGCCGCCCGTGCCGCCGCCGAGAATGACGATCTTCTTGGTCATCGGGGACCTTCCTTTCGGGTCCCATGATGCGCCGTGGATACCCCCGGGGGTAGGGACCTACGTCCCGACTTCGTGGCGGCGGACAACCGCGATATCTGTGTCGGTATCTGTCAAGCTGCCCTGATGGCGGCACACGTGCACATCCGGTTCCTGCGCTTTTCGGCCTTCTACAGCCCGCTGTTGCTCACCATGGCGGGCGGGCATCTCGCGGCGGAGGGCATCGAGGCCACCTTCGACGTCGTCGGCCCCGACCGCACCATCCTCGACGGCATCGTCGACGGCACGGTGCACGTGGCGCAGTCGGCCACGGCGGTCAGCTTCGACCCCTGGGCGGCGGGCGAGGTGCTGCCGTTCCGGCACTTCGCGTTGATGAACTGCCGAGACGGCTTCTTCATCGCCCGCCGGGGCGGCGCGAACGGTTTCGCGTGGACCGACCTCGAGCGGACGTCGATCATCGCCGACCACTTCTTCCAGCCGATGGCCATGCTGCGCGCCGCCCTCGCTGCGCGGGGCGTCGACGAGTCGGCGGTGCAGTTCATCGACGAGGGCGATGTCGCGTCGATCGATCGGGCGTTCCGAGCGGGCCACGGGGACTTCGTGCACCTGCAGGGGCCGGCGCCCCAACAGATGGAGCTCGACGGTGTGGGCCGGGTCGTCGCAGCAGTCGGCGCCGAGGCCCCGCCGATCGCGTTCAGCAGCCTGTGCGCGCACCCGGACTGGCTGGCCACCGACGTGGCCCGCGCGTTCGTGCGGGCATTCGCGCGCGGGCACGAGCAGGCTCGCTGCGACACGCCCGAGCGGATCGCCGAGTTGGAGGCACCGTTCCTGCCCGGAGTGCACCGGTCGGCCATCGAGCGTGCGGTGCGCGGCTATCAGGCCCTCGGATGCTGGGACGGCGGCATCGAGATCGGTGCCGACCTCTACGACTCGACGGTGCGCCTGTTCCAGACGTTCGGTGACCTGACGGTCAACCCTGCCTACGACGACGTGGTGGCGCCGCTCCCGCGTTAGCGCTCGGCAGACCGGCGGCGGCCCGACCACCACTCCCAGGCGAAGCGCCACCCCACCAGGAACAGCAGCGTGAACGCGCTGGCCACGATGATGAACGGCACCGCGGTGCCGCGGTCGAACACGAACCGCCGCAGCACCATGCCGCCGGCGAGCGTGACCACCCAGATCACCACGCCGGTGGTGGGCGAGGTGGGCGAGGTCCAGGCGCGGCCTGCCAGCCAGCCGACGGCGAGCGCGATGAGGAACGGGGCTGCCACCTTCACGGCCTCGGTGACCGCGTTGCCGCCCTCGTCGTGACTGCTGCGCCCGAGCGCGACGAAGACCAGGATCGACACCACGTCGGCGATCGCGGCGCCGGCGATCACCTTCGATGACGGCGCGTCGCTCATGCCTCGAACCGTCCGACCTTGCCGCGGTAGAACAACAACGGCACGGGGTCGAGGTCGGGGTGCGCGTGTTCCATCTCGAGCACGCGGCCCATCACGAACTGGTGGTCGCCGGCTTCGACGACCTGCTCGATGGCGCAGTCGATCCACGCGATGGCGTCGGGCAGGATGGGGGAGCCGGTGATGGGCGATGGCCGCCAGTCGATGCCGTCGAACGGCTCCACCACGCTGCTCTTCGCGAACTGCCAGCACAGGTCGCCCTGCAGGCAGCCGAGCACGTTCACGCAGAACGAGCCCGTCGCCTCGATGGCCTTCCATCGGGCGGAGTCGCTCATCGGCAGGAAGCCCACCAGTGGCGGGTCGAGCGAGACCGACGTGAACGAGCCGATGGTGAACCCGACGGGGTGACCGTCGGCCTCGGTGGCCGTGACCACGGTGACACCGGTGGGGAAGTGCCCCAGCACCTGGCGAAAGAGCGCAGAATCGATCGTCATGCCACGACACTAGAGGTACGTTGACGAAATGGACGAGAAGGCCGCCATCCGCAAGCGCATGCGCATGGTGCGCGAGCTGGTCGACGACCGGCTGATGCGCAGCGTCCAGCTGTGGGCGGCGGTGGCCGAGCTGCCCGAGTACCAGCAGGCGAGCACCGTGATGGCGTTCAAGGGGTTCGGCAGCGAGCCCGACACCGACCCGCTGTTCGCCCGTGCCGCGGCCGAGGGCAAGCGTCTGCTCGTGCCGCGCATCGAGGCCGGCGAGATCGTCGTGTGTGATGCCGACGGGCCGATGGTGCGCAGTCGAATCGGGGTGGAGGAACCGCAGGGTCCGGCGCTGCCGATCGACCTGATCCAGTTCGTCATCGTGCCCGGTCTGGCGTTCACGCCCGACGGGTACCGCCTCGGCTACGGCGGTGGGTTCTACGACCGGTTCCTGCCGCGCGTGCCGGCCCCGAACGCGGGCGTGTGCTTCGCCGAACAGCTCGTGGACGAGCTGCCCGTCGAAGCACACGACATCCGTGTTCGACGTGTGATCAGCGCCTGATGCGGCGCCGGCCGGCTCAGCCCTCGTCGTAGTACTCGCGGCCGAGGTGCGTGACCTGCTCCTCACCCATCATCCAGCGCAGCGTGTTCTTCAGCTTCGTCTGCTGGATGAACAGGTCGTGCTCGGCATAGAGGCCGGGGGCCACCATCGGCGCCTTGTAGTAGAAGCTCAGCCACTCCTGGATGCCGTACAGGCCGGCGCGCTGGGCGAGGTCGCTGAACAGCACCAGGTCGAGCGCGAGCGGCGCGGCCAGGATGCTGTCGCGGCACAGGAAGTCGACCTTCAACTGCATCGGGTAGCCGAGCCAACCGAAGATGTCGATGTTGTCCCAGCCCTCCTTGTTGTCGCCGCGCGGCGGGTAGTAGTTGATGCGCACCTTGTGGTACACGTCGCCGTAGAGGTCGGGGAACGTCTCGGGGTCGAGGATGTGCTCGAGCACGCCGAGCTTGCTCTCCTCCTTGGTCTTGAAGTTGTCCGGATCGTCGAGCACCTCGCCGTCGCGGTTGCCGAGGATGTTGGTGCTGTACCAGCCCGACAGGCCGAGCATGCGGGCCCGCAGCATCGGGCCGAGCACGGTCTTGATGAGCGTCTGACCGGTCTTGAAGTCCTTGCCGCTGATGGGGATGCGCTTCTCGATGGCCAGTTCGCGGAGCACCGGGATGTCGACGGTGAGGTTCGGAGCGCCGTTGGCGAACGGCACGCCCTCGAGGATGGCGGCGTAGGCGTAGAGCATCGACGGGGCGATCGACGGGTCGTTGGCGTCGATCGCGGCCTCGAAGGCCTCGATGTTCTGGTGGGCCGGGCCGGGCTCGATGAAGATCTCGGTGCTCGCGCACCAGATCATCACGACGCGGTCGACCTGCTTCTCCTCGCGGAAGCGGTTGATGTCCTCGCGGATCGCGTTGAGCATCGCGCGCTTGTCGATGGTGTGCATCGTGTTGTCGGCGTCGATGCGCTTCACGTACTCGCGGTCGAACGCGGCCGGCATCGGGCGCACTTCGCGCAGCGCGTCGGAGACGGCCTCGATGTGCTTGCCGCCCTCGAGCACGCCGGCGCGGGTGGCGGCCACGTACGCGTCGTCCGGGAACGGGTCCCACGCGCCGAACACGATGTCCTCGAGCGAGGCCAGCGGCACGAAGTCCTTGATGAGCGGGTTGCGGTTGTCGGTGCGCTTGCCGAGGCGGATGGTGCCCATCTGGGTGAGGCTGCCCACGGGCGACGACACGCCGCGCTTCACCAGTTCGACACCGGCGATGAGCGTGGAGGCCACGGCGCCGAGGCCGACGGTGAGCACACCGAGGCGGCCGGTCGCGGGGGCAACGGTGGGAGGGTTCGGAGGAGTCATGGGTGCCGACCCTAAAGCAACCTGACACGATCGTGCTGTTCTGTTCAGCAATACTTCACAATGTGGACGACCTCCTCCCCAACCTCTCGACGGCGCAGCTCGGCTACCTCGTGGCCATCACCCGCCACCGCACCTGGGCCGAGGCGGCGGCATCGCTCGGCGTCACGCCGAGCGCGCTCTCGCAGGGCATCGCCGAGCTCGAACGCCGCCTCGGCGTGCCACTGTTCGCCACCGACGGCCGTCGGCGCGTCGCTCACGAGCACACCGCCACGCTCGCGGAGTGCGCCGAACGAGTGCTGGCCGACCTCGACGAGGTCACCCGTTGGCTGCGCGCCGTCGGGACCGGCCAGGTGGGCCGACTGCGGGTGGGGATGATCGACATCGCGGCGGTGCACCACTGCCGGGAGGCCGTCGGCCGGTTCCGTCGAGCGCACCGCACGCTCGACGTCGGCTACACCGTCGCACCCACGGGCGAGTTGCTGCACCGACTCGAACGCAGCGACCTCGACGTGGTGGTGTGCGTCGATCCCGAAGGCGTCGGCCCGTTCGACAGCACGCCACTGCTGCGCGACGACCTCGCCGTCTATGCCCCGCCCGGCACGGCGGCCGACGTGCCGCCCTCGCAGTGGGGCCCGTGGCTGTTGTTCCCCGCCACCTCCCGCACGCGTACCGCCATCGACCGGCGACTGCGCGAGATCGGCGCCCCGCTCGTCGTGGAGATGGAGTCGCACCAACCCGAGGTGTTGGTGGAGATGGTGCGCCTCGGACTGGGATGGACGGTGCTGCCCACCACCCAGGCCGAACACGGCGAGCACGGCCTGTCGCGGGCGATGCCGGCGCCGCTGCTGAGCCGCACCATCAGTGCGGTCACCCGGCGGGGCGGGGCGGTGCATCCCGCCGCGGCGCCGTTCGTGGCAGCACTGGCGGCATCGGCCGACTGAACGCCGCAGGTTTCTGTGGCGGGCAGGTTGCGAACGCGGCACTCGAGGTGCAAGAATCGCACTGATGCGCGCCGTCCTCGCCACCAGCCTCGTAGTAATCCTCGTGTAGACGCACGCCTCCATAGCCGCGTGCGTCCAAGCCTCCCAGTGCGGGAGGCTCTTTCGTTTTTCGGCCCGACCACGATCGTTCCCCCAAGCCAGGAGTTCCCATGAAGATCACCGGGGCGCAAGCCCTCATCAAAGCCCTCGAGATGGAGCAGGTCGAGACCATCTTCGGTCTCCCCGGCGGCTGCATCCTTCCGGCGTACGACCCGCTGCTCGACTCGTCGATCCGCCACATCCTGGTGCG
>SXKB01000170.1 GCA_005778215.1 Actinomycetota bacterium
ACGAAGGGCGAAGTCGCCTTCTCACCTGTGTCGGCGCTCATCCACGCCGCCACCAGGGTCACGGCCGGCGTGTACCTGATGTGCCGCATCAGCCCACTGTTCGAGGTCACCGCCGACTACGCCGGCACCATCATCGCCATCGTCGGTGCCGCCACGGCGCTGTTCGCCGCCACCATCGCCGTGTCGCAGACCGACATCAAGAAGGTGCTCGCGTACTCCACCGTCAGCCAGCTCGGCTTCATGTTCCTCGCCGTCGGCTCCGGCGCCTACGTGGCCGCCATCTTCCACATGGTCACGCATGCGTTCTTCAAGGCGCTGCTGTTCCTGGGCAGTGGCTCCGTCATCCACGGCATGCACCACGAACAGGACATGCGCCGCATGGGTGCGCTGCGCAAGTTCATGCCCATCACGTTCGGCACGTTCATCGTCGGCTGGTTGGCCATCGCCGGCGTGCCGCCGTTCTCCGGCTTCTGGAGCAAGGACGAGATCCTGCTCGCTGCGTACGACAAGAGCGTCGTGCTGTGGCTGGTCGGCTTGGTCACCGCACTGCTCACCGCGTTCTACATGACCCGCCAGGTCGTGATGGTGTTCTACGGCGAGGCCCGTTGGCACGATGCCCACGAAGAGCACGGCGCGCACGGCGACTACCACGCGCACGACTCCGAGCCGCACGAGAGCCCGTGGATGATGGTGCTGCCGTTGGTGGTGCTCGCCGTGTTGTCGTTCGCCGGCGGCTTCATCAACATGCCGTTCTCGCACGAGACCGAGAAGTTGGCCATCTGGCTCGAGCCGGTGCTGCACCCGCACGAGACCGACACCGCCAAGCTGCCGCTCGCACTCGCCGCCATCGCAGTGGGCCTCGTCGGCATCGCCCTCGGGTTCGCGGTCTACTACTTCAAGAAGCTGAAGCCGGTGGAGCCGAAGATCCTGCTCGACGGCTGGGGCTACGACCGCGCCGTCAGCAACTTCATGGGCGGCCCCGGCCGCAAGGCCTTCGACGGCATCGCGTGGGCCGATGCACGCCTCGTCGACGGCGCCGTCAACGGCACCGGTCGGCTCGTGCAGGCCACGGCGGGCAAGGCCCGCAGGGTGCAGAGTGGCAACCTGCGCAACTACGCCGCTGCGGTGGGAGTGGGCGTCGTGCTCCTCCTCACCTGGTTCGTCATCGTGCGAGGGATCCTGTGACCGACTTCCCCATCCTCACACTGCTGGTACTCGTACCGGCCGTCGGCGCACTGGTCGTCGCCCTCATCTCCAACCGGCAGCCCGATCTGGTGAAGGTGACCGCGCTGCTCACCAGCATCCTCACCGGCGGTCTGTCGCTGTGGACCCTGTTCGCGTTCGAGAAGAGCGAGGCCGGCTTCCAGTTCGTCAGCCAGCACACCTGGATCGAATCGTGGGGCATCTCCTGGCACCTCGGTGTCGACGGCATCTCGCTGTTCCTCGTGGTGCTCACCGGCATCCTGTTCCCGTTGGTCATCGCGGGCATCGACCCGCACCACGACCACAAGCGCTACCTCGCCTGGATGCTGCTGCTGCAGGCCGGCGTGATGGGCAGCTTCGTCAGTCTCGACCTGTTCCTGTTCTTCGTCTTCTTCGAGATCGTGCTCGTGCCGATGTACTTCCTCATCGGCGGTTGGGGCTACGAGAAGCGCATCTACGCCGCCACGAAGTTCATCCTGTTCACGATGGTCGGTTCGGCGTTCATGCTCGTCGGCATCATCGCCACGGCGTTCATCGCCAAGGCCGACAACGGTGCGGTCACGTTCGACCTCGTCAAGATCGCCGAGAACGCCGACTTCGCCGCCTCCACGGGCCGCTGGCTGTTCTTCGCCTTCGCGATCGCGTTCGCCGTGAAGGTGCCGCTGTTCCCGCTGCACACGTGGCTCCCCGACGCGCACACGCAGGCACCCACCGGCGGCTCGGTCATCCTGGCCGGCGTGCTGCTGAAGTTGGGCACCTACGGCCTGCTGCGCTTCGGCGTGTACCTGTTCCCCGAGGCAGCGGTGTGGGCCCGGCCCGTGTTCCTCACACTCGCCACCATCGGCATCCTCTGGGGTGCCGTGGCGGCAACGATGCAGACCGACCTCAAGCGCCTGGTCGCCTACTCATCGGTCGCGCACCTCGGCTTCATCGTGCTCGGCACGTTCGCCCTCACCTCCCAGGCCATCACCGGTGGCGTGATGCAGAACATCAACCACGGCATCAGCACCGGTGCATTGTTCCTCCTCGTCGGCATGATCTACGAGCGTCGGCACACCCGTGAGATCGCCAAGCTGAAGGGCCTGCAGAAGGTGGCGCCGGTGTTCGCCGCGGCGTTCATGATCGTGATGCTCTCCAGCATCGGCGTGCCCGGGTTGAACGGCTTCGTCGGCGAGTTCCTGGTGCTCATCGGCTCGTTCCCCACTGCGCGTTGGTGGGTGGTGATCGCTGCGGTCGGCGTCATCCTCGCTGCGCTCTATCTGCTGTGGGCATACCAGCGTGTGTTCCACGGCGAGCCCGACGACGACAACAAGTCGTTCGCCGAACTGAAGTGGAAGGAGGGCATGCTGCTGCTGCCCTTCATCGCCATCATCGTGTTCGCCGGCGTGTACCCGAAGGCGATGCTCGACCGCATCGAACCGTCGGTCGACAGGTTGCTCGAGCACGTGCAGGAGCATTCCTCCTGGGTGGCGCCCGAGGCCCAGAGCAGTGAAGGTGGTGAGGGCTGATGGGCGTGCTCGCTGCCGAGACCCTGGTGGGTCCGAAGATCAATTGGTTCGCGCTCAGCCCGCTCCTCATCCTGCTGGGCGGCGCGCTCGTGCTGCTCGTCGTCGCAGCACTCACCCCGCTGTGGCCGAAGCGTCTGTACGCCACGTTCAGCGCCGCGATCGGCCTCGCGTCGTTCGTGATGTGCTTCCCGCTGTGGCATCGCATCGACATCGAAGGCCCGTCCACCCTGGTGGGCAACGCGATCCACTTCGACCACATGACGCTGTGGGTCACCATCACCATCTCGGTGGCGGTGTTCCTCGGGTCGTTGCTGGCCGATGGCTACCTGCGCCGTGAAGGCCTCGACGGTCCCGAGATCTACGCCCTCTTCATGCTGGCCGCCATCGGTGGCATCGTCATGGGTGCAGCGAACGACCTCGTGGTGCTGTTCCTCGGTCTCGAGATCCTGTCCATCGCTCTCTACGTGCTCGCGGCGAGCCACCGCAAGCGACTGCAGAGCCAGGAGAGCGGCCTGAAGTACTTCGTGCTCGGCGGCTTCTCGTCTGCCATCTTCCTGTACGGCATCGCGCTCATCTACGGCGGCACCGGCAGCACCAACTTCGACCGCATGCTCACGGCGCTGGCCACGACAGTGCCCGCGCAGAAGGGCGACGACGCCATCCTGCTCGCCGGCGTCGCACTCCTGCTGGTGGGCCTGGCGTTCAAGGTGGCGGCGGTGCCGTTCCACTTCTGGACCCCCGATGTGTACGAGGGCGCGCCCACCCCCGTCACGGCGTTCATGGCATCGGCTGCGAAGGCAGCGGCGTTCGCCGCGATGTTGCGGGTGCTGTTGCAGGCCCTGCCCAACTTCGCCGACGACTACCGGCCGGTGGTCTGGACGCTGGCCGTCGTCACCGTCATCGGCGGTTCGGTGATGGCCGTGGTGCAGACGAACGTGAAGCGCATGCTCGCGTTCTCCAGCATCAGCCATGCCGGCTTCATGCTCATCGGCGTGGAGGCGGCCTCGCACCTCGGTACCGAGAACGACGGCCGTTCGTCGACCCTGCTCTACACGCTCGTCTACGCCGTGCTCGTCATGGGTACGTTCGGTGTGGTCACCGCGGTGGGTCGTACCGGCGACAACGCCACCGACCTGGCCGGATTCCGTGGCCTCGGCCGTACTCGCCCGTTCCTCGCGTTCGCGATGACCATCCTGCTGCTCGCGCAGGCAGGTGTGCCGCTCACCAGTGGCTTCATCGCCAAGTTCGGTGTCATCCGGGCTGCGGTCGAGGTGCACAGTTACGCCGTCGCCATCATCGCCATGGTGGCCGCGGTCATCGCAGCGTTCCTGTACCTGCGGATCATGATCTCGATGTGGATCGCCGACCCCGAGTCGGGCGACGACCAGCGCGAACCCGTCCGTGTGCCCGCGTTCCTGGCCGTGGCGATCAGCCTGTCGGTGGCCTTCACGCTGGTCGTGGGCTTCTTCCCCGACTGGCTCGTCTCCCTCGCCCCCTGACCC
>SXKB01000171.1 GCA_005778215.1 Actinomycetota bacterium
CCCACACCCGACATGGCCACCAGCAGCGACGTGTTGCGCCCGCTCAGGGCGAGGTGCGACTCGGCGAACGCCATCATCGACGCGTACTGCGGTGCGATGGACACCGCGAACACGAACGTCACCACCCACAGCATCGGACCGCCGTCGGGGAACAGCGCGAACAGCACCGACGCCACGACCGCGACGACCATGCTGATCGCGACGATCCACCCCGGGGTGACGCGGCGAGCCACCCAGATGGCCGCCACACGGCCCAGCGTGAACCCGGCCCAGAACACCGTCACCACCCCCGTGGCCGTGGTGGCATCGCCGTACTCGATCTGTTCGACGTACGTGTGGATCCAGCCGGCGAAGCCCGTCTCCAGCGCCACGTAGGCGAAGAAGAAGCACGCCACCAGCCACACCTGCAGACGACGAGCGCCGGGTGCTCCCGCCCGCGCTGCGACGTCGAGGCGTGTGCGCACCGGGGCCGGCCGACGCAGCATCGCGCCCGCCGACGCAAGCGCGAGCGCACCGGCCACCACCGCCACACCCCACACCGAGTCGAACCAGTGGATCGACCGGTTCACCAACAGCGGCGCCGACAGCGCGCCGACGGCGAAGCACAGGTGCAACGCGTTCAGCAGCGAGCCCGCGCCGTTGGGGCGGCTCCACATCACGAGCGTGTTGCCGCACACGTCGCTGATGCCGCTGGCCACACCGATCGCCACGAACGCCAGCACCAACAGCCACAGCGTCGGCGCGGCAGCGATGCCCACGAGGGCAAGGGTGTTCGCCGCCATTGCAGCCGCCCACCACTGGTGCCCGTGCCCGCGGTCGAGCAGCCGACCGGCCAGCGACGACCCGACGATGTACCCCAGCGACGAGCCGACGAACACCCACGCGATGCCGCCGTCGTCGGTGCCCATCCGGTCGCGCAGGTGCGACAACGCAGGCCCGGCCGTGCTGAGCACCACACCGATGAGCACGAACCCGGTGAGATAGGCAGCCACCGGCGGGTGATCTCGCTGAGTCGCAGGCTGCATTCCTGAGCAATCTACGCGTTCCTGTAGCGTCCGGGACGATGCAGGTGCTCGTCGTGCTCGCCCACCCCACGGCGGACAGCCTCAACCACGCGATCGCCCAACGGGCGTGCACCGCGCTGCGCACGGCCGGCCACGACGTGCACCTCCTCGATCTCTACGCGCTCGGGTTCCGAGCGGCGATGACCGCCGAGGAGCGAGTGGCCTACCACAGCACCACGCCGATCGTGGATCCGCTGGTGCACGAACACGCCGAACTGGTGCGCACTGCTGACGCGCTGGTGTTCGTGTACCCCACGTGGTGGAGCTCCATGCCCGCCATCCTGAAGGGCTGGCTCGAGCGGGTGTTCGTGCCCGGCATCGGCTTCCAGTTCAACGAATCGGGCAAGGTGCGGCCCGCACTCACCCAGGTGCGTCGCCTCGTGGGCATCAGCACCTACGGCTCCCCGTGGGCGTACGTGAAGGCGGTCAACGACAACGGCCGCCGCACCATCATGCGCACCATCCGCATCAACACCGGCCGGACCACGCGCAGCACCTGGCTGGGGCTGTACGCGATCGACACGGCCACACCCGCCGAGCGCGAACGATTCCTCGAACGCGTCGAGCGCAGGATGCGTGCACTGTGAAGGCGCTCGTCGTGCACTGCCACCCGAACCCCGACTCGCTGTGCGCCGCGGCACGCGATCGCGTGGTCGCCGGCCTCGAGGCAGGTGGCCACGAACTGCGTCTGCGCGACCTGTACGCCGAGGACTTCGTCCCCGAGCTGTCGTCGTGGGAACGGGTGCACCACCTCGACGATCCGGCGAACAAGCCCGACATCGCGCCCTACGCCGACGACCTGCGGTGGTGCGACACGCTGATCCTCGTGTACCCCACCTGGTACTCGGCACAGCCGGCGATGCTGAAGGGCTGGATGGACCGGGTGTGGGTGCGCGGCGTCGCCTACGAACTGCCCGAGGGCGGCAACCGCATCCGCCCGTTGCTGCACAACATCCGTCGCATCGTGGTGGTCACCACGCACGGCTCGGCGAAGTGGGTGAACGCCGTGCAGGGCGAGGGCGGCAAGCGGGTCGCGTTCCGTTCGCTGCGTGTGCTGTGCAGCCGGCGCTGCCGCACCACCTGGTTGGCGCTGTACGGCGCCGACACGTCGGGGGCCGATCGGCGGGTGGCGTTCCTCGATCGCGTGGAACGCACCGTGCGCGGACTGCGCTGACCAGCGAGCCGTTCAGCCGCGGTCGAAGACCGTGACCACCTCGACATGTGGTGTGTTGGGGAACAGGTCGAGCACCGTGGAGCCGGCATGCCCGTACCCGTACCCACGCAGCAGCACCGTGTCGCGCGCCAACGACACCGGATCGCAGCTCACCAGCACCACACGCTCGGCCCTCGTGGCCGCGAGCACGGCAGCGGCCTCGACGCCGAGCCCGGCGCGGGCGGGATCGACCACCGCCAGCCGCACCGGGCGGGGCGTCCATCGCTCGAACGGGGCACACACCACCTCGGCGTGCGGCAGGTTCACGCGGGCGTCGGCGCACGCCGACCGCGAGCTCTCCACCAGCACCGGTTCACGCAGTCCCAGGCCGGCGGCGAACAGGCCCACACCGCCGTACGCGTCGAGCACGGGGCCGTCGTCGAGCAGCAGTGGGCCTGCCAGCTCCCGCACGGTGTGCACCAGCAGCTCGGCCGCGGCGGGGCCGCTCTGGAAGAACGACGCGGCACTCACCTGGAGCGTCGCCGCACCCACCCGTTCGTGCACCACGGCATCGGGTCCCACGCCCACGTGCGCGGGCAGGCCGTCGATGCGGGCACGTGCGTCGGAGGCGAGTGCCGTGGCCGTGCCGCCGACCGTGCCGACCCGCAGCGTGATCTCGTCGGCGCCGCGCACCCGCAGCTCGGACAACAACGCCACCAGGTCGGGATGCGCCACCATGCAGTCGTCGAACGCGACCACCCGATGGCTCGCGCCGACACGCAGCCCCACCTGTCCGTCGGGCGCCACCGCCAGCCGCATCGTGGTGCGGTACGCCCACGGCCCCACGCTGCCGCCCGGCACCACGACGGCGTCGGGCAGCTTGGCCGTGCGCCGCAGCGCGTCGACCACGATGGAGGTCTTCAGCGCGAGTTGTCCCTCGGCGGTGACGTGCTGCCAACTGCAGCCGCCACAACCGTCAGCCAGCGCCGGACACGGCGGCGCCACCCGCTCGGGCACGGCGTCGAGCACCTCGACGGCGATGCCCTTCGCGAAGTCCTTCTTCCGCTGCTGCACGGCCACACGCACGCGCTCCCCCGGCAGACCACCGGTCACGAACAGCACCCGACCGTCGACAGCGTGCGCGATGCCGTCGCCGCCCGCTGCCATCTTCTCGACGGTGACCGTCTCGTGCTGCGGCTCGGCGCTCATCGCACCGAGCCTACGGACGCGGCGCGCCGGGAACGCGCGCGGTACCCTCGCCCCCGTGCCCCGCATCGAGATCGCACCCAGTGTCCTTCCCGCCGACTTCGCCCGCCTCGGAGAGGAGGTGGCGGCCCTCGAAGCAGCCGGTGTCGACCGCATCCAGTGGGACGTGATGGACGGCCAGTTCGTCCCGAACCTCACGTTCGGTCCCGACGTCATCGCCGCAGCCCGAAAGCACACCTCGCTGCCGTTCGAGGCGCACCTCATGGTGTACACCCCCGACGTGATGGCCGCCGAGTACGTGAAGGCCGGCTGCTCCCGTCTCATCGTGCACGCCGAGGCCTGCACCCACCTCCACCGCACGCTCGCGAACATCGCCTCGCTGGGTGCCACCGCGTCCGTCGCACTCAACCCGGCCACGCCGGCGTCGGCCATCGCACACGTGCTCGACCTCGTCGACATGGTGCTGGTGATGACCGTGAACCCCGGCTTCGGTGGCCAGAAGTACATCGCGACGATGGAGCCCAAGATCCGCGAAGTCCGGGCGATGATCGCCGCGGCCGGTCTCACCGATCGGGTCGACATCGAGGTCGACGGTGGCATCGGCCCCGACACCATCGGACCGGCCGCCGAGGCAGGCGCCAACATCCTGGTCGCCGGCAGTGCCCTGTATCGCGACCCCGAAGGTCTGGCGCACGCGGTCACCGACCTGCGCGCCCGGGCCGAGGCAGCCTTCCCGGCCTAGTTCACCTCGTGCCGGCGGGCACGCTCGATGGGCGGCGTCGCGTCGCCCATGTCGCGCAGCGCACGGCCGATGCCGAACAACAGGTGCTTCATCACCACCAGTGCGAGCAGTGCGCAGAATGCGATGGCCACCGGCCGCAGCACCGCGCCCAGCAGGCTCTTCGTGTTGCCACGCAACGGCGCCAGCACGCCGGTGTCGACGGCGCTGCCGTCGGGCATGAGCGTGCGCACCGGATCGTCGAGCGTGACGCACTCCACGTCGCTGTCGTTCACGCCCACCACGGCATCGCCGCCGAACAACGGTGCGGCCTCGCGCACGGTGCTCACCAGCAGACCGTCCTCGGCCGAACGGGCTGTGCCCACGATGTACGTGCCGCCGACCGAGAGGAAACGCGTCTCCTCGCCGTAGCGCACGTCGACCAGATCACCCACCAGGTAGCCCTGCAGCGACCCGGCCAGCACCCGCTGCACCCGGAACCGGGCCGTGGTGCTGACCGCATCGGTGATGACACCCTCGAACACGGCCAGCGGCAGCGCCGGGGTGACACACCCGGCGGGCAGCACGACGAGCGGACCCTGTGCAGCGGGCAGCCCCGTCTCGGGGTCGACCGGCACCGTCGATGCCGGCGCGCCCGGCTCCACGGGCGCGGGCGGCGGGTCGGTGGGCGGCACCGTGGCCGCTGCCGTCGAGGCGAACGCCCCGGCGGCGCACAGCCCGGCCAGCAGGCCGACGAGCAACACCCGGGTACGCATCGATCTGCACGCTAGTGAACCGGCCACGCCGGTGGGGGTCAGCGCCCCGACCGCTCAGTGTCCCTTGAACTGCGGGGCACGCTTCTCGACGAACGCGAGGAACGCCTCGGTGGTGTCCTTGGTGCCGGCGATGTTGACGGTCTGGGCCATGCCCTCGTCGTCGAGTGCCTCCTCCATCGTCACGGCCATCGCGTTGTTCAGCAGGTGCTTGGTCTGTGCCAGCGCGATGGGCGGGCCACCGGCCAGCCGCTCCGCCCAGTCGGCCACGAACGCATCGAGTTCGCCATCGGGCACCACACGGTTCACCAGACCGATGCGCTCGGCCTCCTCCGCGCCGATGATGTCGGCGAAGAACGCCAACTCCTTCGCCTTGTGCAGCCCGACGCGGCGCGGCAGCAACCAGGAACCGCCGAAATCGAGGCTCAGCCCCCGCTTGGCGAAGATCTGCGAGAACCGGGCCGTGTCGCCCGCCACCACCAGGTCGCAGCCGAGCGCCAGGTTGCAGCCGGCGCCCACCGCCACACCACGCACCTTCGCGATGGTGGGCTGGGGCAGGCGGTGCAGCGCCAACGCGACGTCGCCCACGTGGCGCATCGACGCCAGCTGATGACGGGTGCGACCACCGTCGGGCGTGAGGTCGGCGCCCGAGCAGAACTCACCGTTCGCGCCCGTGATGACCACCACCCGGTCGTCGTCGTTGTCGGCGATCTCGCGGAACACGAGCAACAGCTCGTCGAACATCGTGCCGCTCATCGCGTTCTTCTTCGCGGCCCGGTCGAGTGTGACGGTGACGATGCCGTTCTCACGGCTGACGTTGAGGGTCTCCATTCGGGCGACGATACTGAGGGGATGGGCTTCAACCCGCAGCGCAAGCACGTCGCACGCAAGTCCGACTACCTCTTCGTCGGCGCCGCCGCACTGTTGTGCATCGGCCTCGTGCTCTGGACCCTGCTCGGCTGACGCCACGCCGCCGAGGTCGCGCCGTCAGGCGTTGGGGTCGTACTTCACCCCGGTGAGGAGCAGTTCGCTCAACCGCCGCGGTGCCTCGCCGAGCCAGTAGGTGGCCGACAGGCGCCGTGGCACACGCACGTGCCGGCGGTCGGTGCGCACCGCCGCCACCGTGCGACGAGCGAGCAGCTCGGGGGACTTCTTCGGGATGAGGTGCAGCGCGTTGAACCGGTCGAGGATCGGCGCGAACCGATCCTCCTCCTCGAGCCGGTCCCACATCTCCGTGTCCACCGGGCCGGCCGCCACCAACGTGACGTTGACCGGTGTGTCCTTCAACTCCATGCGCACCGACCCGGCGAAGTTGGTGATGCCGCCCTTGGTGGCCGTGTACACGGTCATGCCCGGGAACGACGAGGTACCCGCCAGCGACGACACGTACACCAGCGACCCCTTGCCACGGGCCAGCATGCCGGGCAGCACCGCCTGGCTGAGCACCAGCGGCACCTCGAGGTTCAGGCGGGTGACCTCACGGATGGATCGCGGGTCCTCACGTGCGAGCCACTGCCGGCTCTCGAGCCCGGCGTTGTTGACGAGCACGTCGACCGGACCGGCCTCGGCCTCCACCCGCGCCACCAACGTGTCGGTGGCGTCCTCGTCGAGCAGATCCACCGGGAACGTGGTGCCACCCGTGGCGGCCGCCACCTTCGTCAGCCCCTCCACCGATCGCGCCGCCAACGACACCCTCGCCCCGGCGATGGCGAACTCCCGCGCCATCGCGGCGCCGATGCCACGGGACGCGCCGGTGATCAGGACATGAGCCCCCTGCAGTTCCATCGGGGCATCATGACACTCAGAACGCATCGGTGATGACGTGGATGCGGGCACCCACCACGGCGGCCACGTCGAACCGCACGGTCACCGCACCGGGCCGGTGCTCCGACAACCATGTCGCAGCGATGCGCCGCACCCGCGCCTGCTTGCGCGCGTCGACCGCCGCCTCGGGGCCGCCGAAGCCGTTGCCGGCCCGCGCCTTCACCTCGCAGAACACCACCTCGCCGGGCCGTGCCGCCACCAGGTCGACCTCGCCGAACTCGCATCGCCAGTTGCGCGCCACCACCTCGGAGCCGGCGCGCACGTACCAACGCGCCGCTTCGTCCTCCCCGAACCTGCCCCGTGCGTGCGCCGGGGTCAGAGCTCGGCCGGGGGCAACTCCTCCACGTTCACGTCCTTGAACGTGAGCACCCGCACCTTCGGGATGAAGCGGGTCTTCCGGTACATGTCCCACACCCATGCGTCGCTCAACTCCACCTCGATCACCGGCCTGGCCGAGTCGCCCGTGACGGTGACGGACACCTCGTTGGCCAGGTAGAACCGGCGCTCGGTCTCCACGGCGAAGCGGAACATGCCCGCGACGTCCTGGTACTCCTGCGCGAGTTGGAGCTCTCGCTCGGCCTCGAAGTTCTCGAGATCGTCAGAACTCAACGTGGGTGCTCTTCACACCGAAGTGCGCCAAGCCTCAGGCTTCGCGCTTTTCCTTGATCTTCGCGGCCTTGCCGACGCGATCGCGCACGTAGTACAGCTTCGCACGGCGCACGTCGCCTCGCTTCATGACCTCGATCTTCACGACCGTGGGGGTGTGCACCGGGAAGGTGCGCTCGACGCCCACGCCGTAGGAGAGCTTGCGGACCGTGTAGGTCTCGGCCACGCCGCTGCCCTGACGGGCGATGACGTTGCCCTGGAAGACCTGGACGCGCTCCTTGTTGCCCTCGACCACCTTCACGTGCACCTTGAGCTCGTCGCCAGGGCCGAAGGCCGGGATGTCGGAGCGGAGGTACTGGGCATCAACGATGTCGGTGGACTTCATGGCAGGCTCTCTCAAGGGGTACAGGGAACGCTCAAGGATAGGTGACAGAAGGGAACTCTTCCAACAAGCGGCGGTCGGTTTCACTGAGGCCGCCGTTCGCCTCGAGCAGATCGGGCCGGTACTTCAACGTGCGGTGCAGGGCCTGCGCACGCCGCCAGCGCTCGATGCGGGCGTGGTCACCGCTGCGCACCACGTCGGGCACCGCCCACCCACGGAACTCGGCCGGGCGGGTGTACTGCGGCTCCTCGAGCAGGCCGTGCTGGCCGAAGCTCTCGTTCACCGGGCTGGCGTGGTTGCCCATCGCACCGGGCAGCAGCCGCACCACGGCCTCGATGACCAGGCACGCAGCCACCTCTCCCCCGTTCAGCACCACGTCACCGATGCTCAACTCACCGTCGACGAGGTGCTCGCGCACGCGATGGTCGATGCCCTCGTACCGGCCGCACAGCAGCGAGAACCCGCCGCTGCCCGCGGCGTCGGCGGCCAGTTCCTCGGCCATCCGCTGGTCGAACCGCCGGCCGCCCGGCCCCAACAGGTACAGCGGGCGCGGCGGCTGCGCGGCCTCGACGCTGGCGAACAGCGGCTCGGGCTTCATCACCATGCCGGCCCCGCCACCGAACGGGGCGTCGTCGACCGTGCGATGCACGTCGGCGGTGTGGTCGCGCGGGTCGTGGAGGCGCAGATCGAGCAGTCCACTGGTGCGGGCCTTGCCGAGCAGGCTCTCCGCGCAGAAGCCGTCGACGAGCCCGGGGAAGATGGTGAACACGTCGATGCGCATCGATCTGCAAGCCTACGGCCGATGATCTACCACCTCACCGAACCCGAACGCTGGGCGCGCAGCCTGGCCGAGGGCGTGCACACCGGCTCCTCCCGCGACCTCGAACTCGAGGACGAGGGCTTCATCCACTGCAGCACCGCCGAGCAGTGGCCCGTGGTGCGCGGGCTGTTCTACGCCGACGTGGAGCCGCTCCTGCTGCTGCACATCGACGAATCCCGGGTCGGGTGCGAGGTGGTGTACGAGCAGCTCGGCGATGCGCCGGCCGCGTTTCCCCACCTGTACGGCCCGCTGCCGCTGTCGGCCGTGGTGGAAGCCGAGCTGCTGCCGCCGTTCGAGCCGGGCGTGTAGGCCCCGCTCGGCCGTCAGTCGAGCAGGTCGAACAGGCCCTCGGGCGGATCGACCAGCACGCGACCCTGGGTGGCCTCCACGACGAACACGACGGGCACCAGGCCCCCGTTGTCGAGTTCGAGGATGTCGTGCGCCGGGTTGGCCAGCACCGACGTGCAGGTGCCGAGCACGGTGCCGCTGGTGTCGACCACCTCGGCGCCGATGAGGTCGTGCACGTACAGCCCGTCGCCCGTGTCGGGCAGCGGTTCGGCCAGCAGCGGCAGGTTCACCAACTTCTCGGCGGCGGTGCGGTCGGGCACGTCCTCGAAGTGCACGAGCCAACGGGTGCCGGCCCGACGCGCCGTGGCCACGGTGAGCCACCGGCCGCCGGCCTGCAGACGCGCACCGACCGCGAGGCGTTCCTCGCGGTCGGTGATCAGATCGATGTAGATGTCGCCACGCACCCCATGGGGGCGGCCGGTCTTGCCGACCTCGCGCAGCATGACGGTGACCGTGCTCAGTCGACGAAGTCGACGTCGACCTCGGCGCCGTCGCGGGTGGCAGCAGCGCGCACCACGGTGCGGATGCTCTGCGCCGTCCGGCCACGACGACCGATGACCCGACCGAGATCGCCGGGGCCGACCGTGACCTCGAGCCGGATGCGGCCCTTGGCTTCGGACGCCTCGACCGCAACGGCCTCGGGGTCGTCGACGATGGACTTCACCACGTGCGTCAGCACGGCCGTGGCCGTGGGCGCCTGGAGTTCCTGGGATTCGTCGGACACGGTGCGATTACTTCGCCGCGCGAGCGGCGCCGAACTCGGCCCATGCGCCCGAGATCTCGAGCAGCTTCTTCACGCGCTCGGTGGGCTGCGCACCGTCGAGCAGCCACTTCACGGCCTTCTCGTTGTCGACGGTGAGCGCCGACGGCTCGGTGCGAGGGTTGTACGTGCCGACGATCTGGATGAACCGACCGTCGCGCGGGGACCGCGAGTCGGCCGCCACGATGCGGTACTGCGGCTGCTTCTTCTTGCCGACCCGGGTGAGGCGCAGCTTCACTGCCATGAGACGAGGTGCTCCTTGAGAATTCGAACCACGAGAGGTTATCAATTGAACGGCGGGAAGCCACCCGGCGCGCCACCACCGGTGGGGAACCCGGGCGGGAGCTGACTCATCATGTCGCCAGGCATGCCGCCGAGGCCGGGGAAACCACCCCGACCCGGCTTGCCGGGCTTGCCCTTCTTGCCCTTCTTACCGGGCCGACCGCCCGCCATCGCGCCCATCCGCTTCATCATCTTCTGCATCTCGGAGAACTGCTTGACCAGGCGGTTCACGTCGCTGACGGTGGTGCCGCTCCCCATGGCGATGCGGGTGCGGCGGCTGCCGTTGATGATCTCGGGCTTGCGCCGCTCGAGCGGGGTCATGCTGCGGATGATGGCCTCGATGGGCTTCAGCTGATCGTCGCCGATCTGCGCGTTCTTCATCTCCTTCGGCATCCCGGGCATCATGCCCATCAGGTTGCCGAGGGGGCCCATCTTCTTCAGCGCCTGCATCTGCTCGAGGAAGTCGTCGAGGGTGAACTCACCCTCGAGCAGCTTCTCGGCGGCCTTCTCGGCCTGGTCCTTCTCGAACGCCTGCTCGGCCTGCTCGATGAGCGACAGCATGTCGCCCATGCCG
>SXKB01000172.1 GCA_005778215.1 Actinomycetota bacterium
CCGTGCCGCGGGCGCGGTGGTGGTGGACGCCGAGCCCGGCCGGTTGGCCGTGGATCTGGTCGACACGTACCTGGAGCTGAAGGCCAGCGGCAAGCTCTGATCGCAGCGACCCCGCGCGAGGTCAGAGTGGCGCGTCGGCCGTCTGGCCGTCGAGGCCGCGGCGGTGGGCGCGCACGGCGAACACGATGGTCCAGCCCCAGAACAGCAGGAACACCCCGATGCCGATGCCCACCCGCACCGACGTGGGCCACGGCCGGCCGGTGACGAACCCTTCCACCATCGCCGCCAGCAGGAATGCCACCACCAGACCGACGAGCACGCTGCCCGATCGACGTGCTTCGTCGACGAACGCGTGGAAGCGCGGTCGATCGCCCGGGTCGATGACGGCCCACCCGATGCGCAGGCCGGCCGCGCCCGCGACGATGACGGCAGAGATCTCCAGCAGTCCGTGCGGGAGGATGAGGCCCCAGAACTTGTCGGACTGTCCGACGTGGGTGAACAGCCCGCCGGCCATGCCGACGTTCGCGCCGTTGTAGACCAGCAACGCCACCGTGAACACGCACAGCAACGCGCCCGCGGCGAACGCGAGGAAGCCGACCCGGATGTTGTTGAGGAACACCTGGGTGGCGAAGTTCTGCGACGGCTGGTTCGAGTAGTAGTCCTCGAAGTCCTGCTCGATGTACTGCTGCGCGGTGGCATCGGGTGCAGCGACGTCGAACGCCGTGGGCGACACGGCCAGCCAGATCTGGAAGACGGCCCACGGCAGGATGGTGAGCAGTGCTGCGACGGCGATGTAGCGCCGCAGCGCGTAGATGGCCGCCGGGAACGTGACCATGGCGAACTGGGCGACACCGCGTCGCACCTCGGGATCGCGTTGGCCGTAGAGCACGCCGTGTGCGTCGGCCACCAGCAAGGTCAGCCGGTTCACCACCATCGGGTCGGCTGCGTACTCCACCCGCGCGTTGGCCAGATCGGCGCCGGCGCGCTGGTACAGGTGCACCATCTCGTCGAGTTCGTCGGGGGTGACGCCGCGCACGTGACGGGCGTGTTCGGTGAGCTCCTGGAGCCGCGCCCATGCGTCCTGCCGGGCGACCACGAACGCATCGATGTCCACTGGACGCCTAGGGTACTGATCCGGATGGACGGCATCATCACACCCGAAGCCGTGGTGCTCGAGGTGGAGACCGCGGGCGTCGCCTCTCGCGTGCTCGCCGGGCTGCTCGACCTGATCGTCCAGTTCGGCATCATCATCGCCGTCAGCATCGTGGTGTCGATCGTCGGTCTCGGCGAGTCGGAGTCGTCGTCGAACACGATGATGGCCATCGTGGTGGCGGCCGTGCTGATGGGGTATCCCGTGGTGCTGGAGACACTGATGCGTGGCCGCACGGTGGGCAAGCGGGCGATGGGCCTGCGCGCCGTCACGTTGGAGGGTGCGCCCATCCGGCTGCGCCACGCACTGCTGCGCATGATGGGTGGGCTCGTCGATCGGTTCCTGCCGCCCATCGGTGTCACCGGCACGCTGATGGTGCTGGCGACGCCCCGGCACCAGCGGGTGGGCGACCTGATGGCCGGCACCATCGTGGTGCGCGATCCCGACCGCACGGCGCTGCCGAAGGGCGTGTGGTTCCCGGTGCCGCCGGGGTACGAGTTCTATGCCGCGTCGATCGACCCGACGGCGATGACCGATGCGCAGTACACCGTCATCCGCAGTTTCCTGCTGCGCAACCGTGAGCTGGGTGCCGATGCCCGGTACGCGTTGGCTGCCGATCTGGCCGCGCGGGCGTCCGCCACGCTGCACCACCACTGGAACGCCGACGTGCACCCCGAGGCGTATCTGCTGTGCGTGGTGGCTCGCTACCAGCGTCGGAACTTCCCGGCGTACCAGCCCGCGTCCTGGTCCCCGTAGCCTGGACCGGGTGAGCGCGTTCACCTATCTCGATCATGCGGCCACCACGCCCATGCGCCCCGAGGCGGTCGACGCGATGCTGCCGTTCCTCAGCGAGCGGTTCGCCAACCCGTCGGGTTCGCACCGGTTCGCCCGCGAGGCACGCACGGCGGTCGACGATGCCCGTGAGGTGGTGGCCGAGGTGCTGGGGGCCGCGCCCGGCGAGGTGGTGTTCACCAGCGGCGGCACCGAGGGCGACAACACCGCGGTGCTGGGCACCGTGGCCCGTCGAGGTGGCACAGCGGTGTGCCCGGCGGCCGAGCATCATGCGGTGCTGGCGCCGGTCGAGCACGTGCACGGTGTGGTGGTGGCCAGCACACCGCTCGGCACCGTCGACCTCGACGCGCTGGCACAGGTGCTCCGCGACCGTCCCGACGTGTCGGTGGTGAGCGTGATGGCGGTGAACAACGAGGTCGGCAGCATCACCGATCTCGCGGCGCTTGCGGCGGTGGTGCGCGAGTGGGCGCCACAGGCGGTGCTGCACACCGATGCGGTGCAGGCGCCATGCTGGCTCGACCTCCGCACGATCACCCCGCTGGTCGACCTGCTGTCGTTGTCGGCCCACAAGTTCGGCGGACCGAAGGGCGTGGGCGTGCTGGTGGCGCGACAGGGTGTGGCGTACGAGCCGATGGTCATCGGTGGCGGACAGGAACGCGAGCGGCGCAGTGGCACCCACAACGTGGCCGGCATCGTCGCGTTGGCCGAGGCGTTGCGTGCGACCGATGCCGACCGCCCGAGCGAACTCCCGCGACTCACGGCGCTGCGCGACCGTCTGGTCGACACGCTGATGGCCGAACTGCCCGGGGTGCACGAGACCGTGCCGCGGGCACACAAGGTGGCGGGGTCCGCCCACCTGTGCATCGAGGGCATCGAGAACGAGGCACTGCTGTTCCTGCTCGACGAGGCCGGCGTGTGCGCCAGCGCTGCGTCGGCGTGTGCCGCAGGTGCCATGGAGCCGTCGCACGTGCTGGCCGCCATGGGTGTGCCGCGCGAGCTCGGCCTCGGTGCGCTGCGCCTCACGCTCGGCCGCACCACCACCGACGCCGATGTCGATCGCGGCGCCGATGCCGTGGTGACCGCCGTGCAGCGCTTGCGGCGGGGGCGCTCGTGAAGGTGCTCATGGCCCTCAGCGGTGGCGTCGACTCGTCGGTGGCCGCGGCCGAACTGCTCCACGCCGGCCACGAGGTGGTGGGCATCACCATGCGCCTGTGGGGTGGCGACAGCGACACCGGGTGCTGCTCGGTGGCCGACGTCGACGACGCGCGACGCGTCGCGCAGCAGCTCGGCATCGACCACCTGGTGTTCAACTTCACCGACGACTTCCACGAGCACGTCGTCGACCCGTACGTGCAGGCCCACCGCGACGGCATCACGCCGAACCCGTGCATCGAGTGCAACCGGCACCTCAAGTTCCACCGTCTCAGCGAACGTGCCGACCTGTTGGGCTTCGACGCGGTGGCGACCGGTCATCACGCCCGCATCGTGCAGCACGACGGCGTGTGGCGAGTGGCGCGTGGTCACGACCCGCAGAAGGACCAGAGCTACGTGGTGCACATGCTGCCCCAGCGCGAGTTGGCCCGCACGCTGTTCCCCATCGGCCATCTCACCAAGGCCGAGGTGCGCGAGCGGGCGACCGCGCTGAAGTTGCGCACGGCAGCGAAGCCCGACAGCCAGGACGTGTGCTTCATCACCAGCACCGGTGGCCGCACCGAGTTCCTGGGCACGCGCATCCCGTTCCGTCGGGCGCGGGTGGTCGACGCGGTCGACGGCACCGAGCTGGGCGAGGCCGAGTCGTTGGAGATGATCACGCTCGGCCAGCGCCGCGGCATCGGCCTGCCTGGTGGTGGCCCGAAGCGGTACGTGGTGGGCATCGACCACGCCACGGCCACCGTGCGGGTGGGCGACGAGTCGATGCTCGACGTCGACACGATGCGCGTCGGCGACATGGTGTGGTCGCACGAGCCATTGGAGGGCGAGGTGCGCGTGCAGTGCAGCGCACACGGTGCCACCAACGTCGCCACCGCCTCGGTGGTCGACGGCGAGGTGCGACTGGCATGGCACTCGCCGCAGCGCCGCGTCGCGCCGGGTCAGAGCGTGGTGCTGTACGACCTCACCGACACGTTCGTGCTCGGCGGCGGCATCGCCCGCTGAGCCCGCCTCGTTGCTGCGTTCATGTCATCCCCGTACCGGGGAATCCTCGGAGAACGACCGACACGAAACGAGCCGGCGGGGCGGGTTCAGATGTCACGGGGCCAGAGCGACACGAGGAGGAATGCCAGCAGCGTGGCAGACGCGCCGAGGACGATCGCCGCGGCGACCGTCCACCCGACGTTCCGCTTCCGGCGCTGTCGCTCGTAGGGCTGGATCGCCCACAGCGTCGCTGCGGCGGGTACGACGAACGCAGCACCGAACAGTCCGAGTGCGATGACCACCGGACCCACGCCCGCGAACACGCCGCTGAGGAACAACACGACGAGTCCGCCGGCGAGGTGTGCGGTCGCGCTGACGGCACCCCGCGCCGGTCGCTCACCGAGGTACGCGAGCAGGAGCCAGGCCCGGACTGCGAGCCACAGCGAGAACGCGGCGAAGTAGCCGACGCCGATGAAGAAGAGCACGTCGGCGAGGTCGTCGGCGGCCGACACCGCGAGCGCCGTGCTTGCCGCCGCGAGCAGGAAGTGCACCCCACCGCACACCAGCGCGAACTCCACCGGTGGCGTCGAACGGATGTCGGGGCGAGCCATCAGGCCATGGGGAGCTTCGACTCGGCCATCGCGTTGAGGGCGCGGCCGGGGCGGGTGGGGGCGACGAGGAACGACTGCACGTGGATGGCCCGACCCTTCGGCTGTTGCGGGGTGGCGGCGAAAACGGCCAGCACCATCTCGCGCACCGCGATCTCGAGCGCGTGTCCTGCGGCGGGTCCGGTGAGGTCGGCGGCCTCGGTGTCGGCCAGCGCGAGGCGAGCACCGGCGACGTTGCCGCGCTGCACCATCAGCGTCTCGCCGAGCACCACACCGTCGTGCAGCACCACCGAGCCCGGCAGCAGCACCAGCCACCGTGCGGCGAACCGGTGGAACCGCTGGCCGAGGAACCAGGTGGCGGCGACGGCCGCCATCGCCAACACCCCGCCCACGAGCCACTGGTCGCGCACGAGCAACGTGGTGGCGCCCAGCGCAGCAGCGCACCACACGATCCAGCTCAGCGCCATCGGCGCGAGCATCGCCGCAGGTGGGCGCAGCGGGAAGCGGTGCTCGCTGCCGTAGGCGTTGCCCTGCACCATCGCCTCGCCCACCTCGCCCGAGGCGGTGAGCAACGTGGCCAGCACCGCGAGGGCGAGCGACGCGGCACCCCATACGGCACTGCCGCTCTGCATCCACGCCAGGACGGTGGCCGGCACGACCGCGGGGGTGACCATGCGGAGCACGGTGAGCCCCCACGTGCTCGGGGCCACCAGGCACACGATCGACAGACCGACGACGGCGAACCAGACGCTCAGGGCCACGCTGCCGTCGACGGTGAAGCCCATCACCACTGCCAGGGCCACCCACAGCAGCCGCAGCATCCACACGAACGAGGCCGGGGCGAACAGATTTGTCGGACGCGGTTGCACCGGACCAAGGTATCGCCGCTGTCACCGCCACGCTTCGCCCATCGAAGGGTGGAGGTGGAACGATGACCCGGACGAGAAGGGAGGGCTCCGAACATGCATCGCATCGACATTCCGGGTGGCATCGCCACCGGCATCGGCGGCCTTCCCCATCGCGACGCCGGTGAGGCGGCGCGGTTCGCCCTCCGTGAGATGGAGTTGCCGGCCATCCCGTCGCTGCCGCGGCGCAGCCCGGCCGAGAGCGCCGTCGCCCAGGCCATGGTGGGCATGCAGGGCATCACCATCGGTCAGTACGGCAGCATCTCGGTGCACCCCGAGCAGATCGATCCACTGGCGCCCGTGCGCACCGACCTCCATCACGACGCGTTCGTGGGTTTCCGCACGTTCCTGGAGGCCGCCAAGGGCCGCCAGGGCTGGGTGAAGTGGCAGTTCGTCGGCCCGGTCACGTTCGGCATGGCGCTGATGCGTGCCGGTGTGCCGATGAGCGAGGCATTCGAGTCGGCGGTGCGGTGTGTGCGCGCCAAGGTGGAACACCTCATCCACGTCGTCGACAAGGAGCTACCGGGCTGCAAGCAACTGGTGTTCATCGAGGAGGCCGACCTGGCCGACATGATGAACCCCGGCTTCCCCATTGCACCCGACACCGCCATCGATCTGGTGTCCGGGGCGCTCGCCGCCATCGAGACCGATGCGGTGGCCGGCCTGCACGTGTGCGGCCTCGCCGACATCCCGTCGCAGTTGGCGGCCGGCCCGGCCGTGCTGTCGCTGCCGGTGCGTCCCGACGTGACGGACAATGCCGGGTACCTCATCCGGTTCATGGAACGTGGCGGCTACATCGCGTGGGGCGTGGTGCCCACCACCGGGCCCATCCTCACCTCGGCCGAGCGGCCGTGGCGCAACCTGTCGCAGCTGTGGTGCGAACTGGTGCAGCGTGGCGCCGATCCGGCGATGCTGCGCCGCCAGTCGATCATCACGCCCGAGTGCGGGCTGTCGTCGCACACCCCGGCCGTGGCCGAGCGGGTGCACCGCATCGCCGCCGACGTCAGCCGCCGGGCCCGCGACCAGGCCAGCGCCAGCCGCTGGGTGCTGGGCGCCTGACGCACGACGTCACACCCTTCGGGCACACTGGTGACATGACGCCCGCCGACCGCATCCAGGCACTCCGTGCCCAGATCGCCCACCACAACGAGCGCTACTACGCCGACGACGCGCCCGAGATCAGCGATGCCGACTACGACCAGCTGGTGCGCGAGTTGGCGGTGCTCGAGGCCGAACACCCCGAGCTGGCCGACGCGGCGTCGCCCACGCAGGCGGTGGGCGCGGGGGTGCTGTCCACCGCGTTCGCGCCGGTCACGCACGCCGTGCCGATGACCAGCCTCGACAACGCGATGGACGAAGCCGAGCTGGCGGCCTGGGGTGAACGCGTGGCTCGTGGGCTCGACGGCGCGCCGGCGCAGTTCGTGTGCGAGCTGAAGATCGATGGCCTGGCCATGAGCCTGCGCTACGAGGACGGCCGCTTCGTGCAGGCCGCCACCCGTGGCGACGGCCGGGTGGGGGAGGACGTCACGGCGAACGTGGCCACCATCGCCTCGGTGCCGAAGGTGCTCACCGGTGCGCCGCCCGTGTTGGAGGTGCGCGGCGAGGTGTACCTGCCCATCGATGCGTTCGAGCGGTTGAAGGCGGCGAAGGAGGCCGAGAACGCGGTTCGTGTGGCGGCCGGCAAGAAGCCCGACCCGGTGCCGGTGAACCCGCGCAACGCCGGCGCGGGCAGCCTGCGCCAGAAGGATCCGTCGGTCACTGCCGAGCGAGAGCTCGCGTTCTGGAGCTATCAGCTGGGCGACGTGCAGGGTGGCCCCGAGTTCACGTCGCACCACGAGACGCTCGACTACCTGGGGTCGCTCGGGTTCCCGGTGAACCCCGAGATCCGCCTCGTCGGCGACCTCGATGCGGTGTCGGCGTTCTGTCGTCACTGGCAGGAACACCGTCACGACCTCGGCTACGAGATCGACGGCGCGGTGGTGAAGGTCGACTCGCTCGCGCAGCGCGAGCAGCTGGGCTTCACGTCGCGTGCGCCGCGGTGGGCCATCGCCTTCAAGTTCCCGCCCGAGGAACGCACCACCCTGCTGCGCGACATCCAGGTGTCGGTGGGCCGCACCGGCCGCACCACGCCGTTCGCCGTGCTCGAGCCGGTGTTCGTCGGCGGTTCCACCGTGGGCATGGCCACGCTGCACAACGAGGACCAGGTGCGCCTGAAGGACGTGCGCCCCGGCGACACCGTGGTGGTGCGCAAGGCCGGTGACGTGATCCCCGAGGTGGTGGGTCCGGTGCTGGCGCTGCGGCCCGAGGGGCTGCCGGCCTGGCAGTTCCCGCGCACCTGCCCGTGCCCGCTCGAGACCGAACTGGTGCGTCCCGAGGGCGAGGCCGACACCCGCTGCGTGGAACCCGACTGCCCGTTCCAGCGCGATCAGCGCATCATCTATTTCGCCTCGCGCGGGGCGATGGACATCGAGGGTCTCGGCGACCAGACGGTCATGCAGCTCAGTGAGGCCGGCCTGGTGCAGGACCCTGGCGACGTGTATTCGCTCACCCGCGAGCAGCTCATGGGGCTCGAGAAGTGGGGCGCCACGAAGGCCGACAACCTGCTGGCCGCGATCGAGGGATCGAAGTCGCGGCCGTTGCCCCGCGTGCTCACCTCGCTCGGGTGCAAGGGACTCGGCCCGTCGGCCAGTGAAGCCATCGCCCGCCGGTTCGGCACACTCGATGCGATCATGGCGGCCTCCGAGGACGAACTGGCCACCACCGATGGAGTGGGTCCCACCATCGCCGCGTCCATCGTGCGGTGGTTCTCGCGCGAGCCGAACCGGGCCATGGTGGAGAAGCTGCGTGCCGCAGGCGTCGACTTCGGACGGGTCGACATCAGCGTGCTGCCGCCGGTGCTGGCCGGCAAGGCCGTGGTGGTCACCGGCACGCTGGAAGGGTTCAACCGCGAGGAGGCCGAGGCCGCCATCAAGGACCGTGGGGGCAAGAGCCCGGGCAGCGTCAGCGCGAAGACGTTCGCCGTGGTGGTGGGTGCCGAACCCGGCGCGAGCAAGCTCACCAAGGCCGAGGCGTTGGGTGTGCCCGTGCTCGACGAGGCCGGCTTCCGCCACCTGCTCGAGACGGGCGACCTGCCCGCCTGAGTCGCCACGGCACCGGGGTCAGCCCAGGCGTTCGTCGAGGGTGACGTCGAAGCGCTGCAGTTCGCGTACGGCGGTGATGGCCGCATGCAGCGGGTCGATGAGCACGTTGCGCTCGCCGCTACGCGCGTCGACCAGTGCAGATGGCACCGCCAACGCCAACGACCGGCCGGTGGTGGCCCACGCCTCGCCGATGCGTGCGGTGCTGTCGGGATGCGCCGCCCACTGCTTGCGCAGGTCGCCCACCTCCAACACGTCGAGGTGGGCATCCGGCACGTCGAGTTCGACGGCGACGTACTTCATGCGTGCGCCGGTGAGGTGTGCCGACAACTCGAGCGTGGCCAGTGCCAGCGAGTCGGCGGTGTACACCATGCGCCGCCCCACCGGGTTCCAGCGCCCACCGAACTCGGCCGCGCCCACACCGCTGAGGACGCCGGCGGCGTGCCGGGACGCCACCATGCGCCACACCCGCACGGGTCAGCCGAACACGCCGTGCTCGATGCGGCCGAGCAGCGCGAACACCGACTCGGCGCCCACCTCCGTGCCGGCCACCTCGAACGGGGTGCGCCGTTGCAGCGACCGGTTGGGTGTGGTGAGCCAGACGCGTGCGTCGGTGGCGCTGCCCAGTACCTGTGTGGCGCGGCGCAGCAGGCGAGTGAGCCGTGCCACACGGTCGCTCTCGAGTGTGTCGAGCACGCCGGCCTGCTTGCGCCGAGCCCAGGTGCGCGGCGCGATGCTGAGCCAATCGAGCACGTCGGCCAGCGGCAGCTGCAGTGAGTGCGCCACGGCGGTCACCGTGGTGACGGGCACGCCACGCCGAACGTCGTGCTCGGTGAGTGCGGCGACGGAGCTCGCGGTGGCTGCCATGTGGCTCAGCCTACCATGCCATTTGGCAGCCGTCGTAGGAGGTCAGTGGTCGCTGCGGGAACGGCTCCAGCGCACTGCGGCCAGCGCACCGATGACCAGCGAGATGGCGATGCCGTAATAGAGCACGTCGAGCGCGTCCTTGCCGAGCACCAGCTTCTCGAGGAACTTGATCGCCGCCACCAGTTGGATGACGTCGATGAGCTTGCCCTTCAGATCGCCGAGCTCGGTGATGACCAACCAGTCGGGCAGGCGCAACGGGGTGATGAACAGCTCGATCATGCCGGCGGCGAAGATCAGCAGCACGGTACCCAGGAGGAACAGGTCGATCACCTCGAGCAACCGCACGATGGCCACCGAACTGTCGGCGCCGTCGTCGAGCAGCAACTCGACGAACGACCACACCTTCACGCACCCCCACACGAATGTGACCATCGCAGTGACCAACATGGCGATGGCAGGGATGACGGCGATGCCCAGCGCTGCCTCGCTGGCGCGGGCGATGCGCTCGCGCCGAGGTTGCTCGTGCGGGGTCGGGGCCTCGTTCATGGCGGTGAACCTAGAAGACGTTGAAGGTCCAGGTGAACGAGCGGGCCGAACTCCGCCCCTCGATGATCTTCCAGTAGATGACCTTCACGATGTGCTCACCCTGGCTGAACGACTCGATCTCGGCACCCTCGGCCGGGTCGAACGTGAGCGTGGCGTTGCCCGGCTCGTAGATCGTGGTGGGCGGCAGCGTGATCTGCTGACCGGGCTTGTTGGCCACGTCCTGCAGGTCCTCGATGTTCACCGTGGGCAGTTCGAGTCCGTCGATGACCAGGACACCCTCGTAGCCGGGGAGCAGGTCGACGAACACCGAGGTCTGCGACGGCACACGCACGGCGGCCGGCACCGGGTCGATCTGTTCGATCGTGTCGGGCAGCCCCAGCGCATCGCGACCGGTGACGGCGCTGGCGGCGGCGTACACCATCGCGAACAGGCACACGGCGATGACGAGGCTCGCGAGGAGCATCGACCACTGGGGACGGCGGAGCTGGATCGGCACGTCCTCCATTCTCGCCGGTCGGCGTCGAATTCGCACCGCGCGTACCGCTCTCGGCTGCCCGGGGCTAGCTTCAGATACCGCCATGTCGGCCGATGAACTCACTTCCGCGACATCGTCCTCACCGCGTCTGGTGGCGGGCCGTTATCGCCTCGGCGCGCGCCGGGGCAGTTCCATCGACGCCGCCCTGTTCGAGGCGGTCGACGAGGAGCTCGGCCGGCCGGTCGTGGTGAAGCTGGTGCATCCCGACACCAGCGCGCGGCCCGAGGTGCAGACCGAGTTCCGGGAGAAGATGGAGATCGCCGGGGCGATCCACCATCCGAACATCGCCGTGGCCCACAGCTGGGGCGTCACCGACTGGAAAGGCAATCGCGTTCTGTTCGTCGTGTCCGAGCAGCTCACCGGTGGCAGCGTGCGCGACATGCTCGACCGCGGCCGGCTGCTCACGCCGTCGCAGGCGCTCCTGGTGGGCCTCGATGCGTGCAAGGCGCTCGACCAACTCCACCGGCGTGGCCTCGTGCACGGCGACATCCGCCCGGGCACGCTGGTGTTCGGTGACGACCGCCGTCTGCGCGTGGTCGACCCGGGCCTGTCGCAGGTGCTGGCCATCGCCGACGACAACGTGCACCGCAGCAACGACCTCGCCAAGTACGCCTCGCCCGAGCAGGCGCAGGGTGGCGCGATCGAGGCGCGCAGCGACGTCTACTCGCTGTGCCTCACGCTGTTCGAGACGCTCACCGGCACGGTGCCGTTCGTGGGTGACTCCACCGTCGCCACACTGGCCAACCGTGTCGACCGGTTGCTGCCGGTGTCGGCCGATCTGGGGCCGTTGGCCACCGTGCTCGAGCGGGCCGGACGACCGAATCCGGGCGAGCGGTTCACGGCGGCCGAGTTCGCCCGGGCGCTGCTGCAGGCCGCCGAGCGGCTGCCGCGGCCCGAGCCGCTGCCCATTCTGGCCAACTCGCTGTTCGGTGCCGACCCGGGCGAAACGGGCGACCTCACCGACCCCACCGGCGTGATGCTGCCGCCCACGATGGCCGTGGCCGTCACACCGCCTGCCAGCGCGCCGGTCGCCGAGCCGGCTCCGCTGCTGGTGGTGCCCGTCGACGCGCCGGCGGAGCCCGAGTCCACGCCGGTCGCCGCCGCACCCGTTGCCGCCACGCCAGTGCCGCCGCCGCCCGTGCCTGCCGCCACCACTGCCACGCCCGACGACGACATCGATCCCCGCGACGAGTTCCCCGAGGCACCGCCCACGCCGGGCCGCACCCGCAAGCGGCTGGTGCTGCTGCTCCTGCTGCTGGCCATCGCCGGTGGTGCGCTCGCCTGGTACAACGCCCGCCCCGAGATGCGCATGGTGCCCGAGCTCGCGGGCATGGAGGAAGGTGTGGCGCTCAACGCCGTCGCCGGCGACTTCGAGGCAGTGGCCGCGCAGGAGTCCAGCGAAGAGGTGGGCGCCGGGCTGGTCATCCGAACCGATCCGGTGCCCGGCATCGAACTCGAGAAGGGCAGTGCGCTCACGCTGTTCATCAGCACCGGCCCGGCACCACGCGTGCTGCCCGAGCTGGCCGGCCTCACGGTGGCCGAGGCCACTGCGGAGCTGGAAGGGTTGGGGCTGGTGGCCGAACTGGGCGACCCCGCGTTCGACGAGACCGCTGCGCTCGACACGGTGCTGAGCTGGACCGTGCCCGATTCGCCCACCCTGGTGGCCGGTGGCACCGTCACCAAGGGCACCACCGTGCGACTGGTGGCGTCGGCCGGTCCGGCACCGCGTACGGTGCCCGATCTCACGGGGCAGACGCTCGATGCCGCCACCGCCACGTTGGCCGGGGTGCAGCTCACCATCACCCAGACGGGCGAGGAGTTCAGCGACACCATCGCGGCCGGACAGGTGATGCGTCAGGATCCGGCGCCGGGTGCCGCGGCCGCCCGCGACAGCAACGTGAACGTGGTGCTCTCGAAGGGTCGGGCGCCCATCAAGATCCCGGCCATGACCGATCCGCGTCCCGCCGCGGTGCGTGCCGCGCTCGAGCAGGCCGGCTTCGTGGTGGCTGCAGTGGAGGGCGACCCGACGAAGAAGTTCATCGGTCTGCGCGTCAACGGCAAGCCCGTGAACGTCGGGCAGGAGTTCCCGTACGGCACCCAGGTGGTGCTGCTGTACGCGCTGCTCTGAGGTCGTCGCCCCGTCGGTTCTGCGCCGGAGCACCCTGCTCACTAACGTTCGGCTGCAAGTCGCACAGGAGGTAGCACTGCATGGGTTCTCTCGACGGTCGCGTGGCCATCATCACCGGCGCAGGTCGCGGCATCGGCCGTGAGCACGCCCTGTACTTCGCTGCCGAGGGCGCGAAGGTGGTCGTGAACGACCTGGGCGGCACCAACGACGGCACCGGCGCCGACATCACGCCGGCGCAGCAGGTGGTGGAGGAGATCCGTGCGATGGGCGGAGAGGCCGTCGTGAACGGCGACAACGTCGCGTCGTGGGAGGGTGCACAGCGGATGGTGAACCAGGCCGTCGAGACGTTCGGCGACCTCGACATCCTGGTCACCAACGCCGGCATCCTGCGCGACCGAGTGCTGGTGAACATGACCGAGGAGGAGTGGGACGCGGTCATCGCCGTGCACCTCAAGGGTCACTTCGCCCCCAGCCGGTGGGCGGCTGCGTACTGGCGCGAGCAGGCCAAGGCCGGCATCGACAAGCCGCGCAACATCGTCCACACGAGCAGCACTTCGGGCCTGTTCTCGAACCCGGGTCAGAGCAACTACGGCGCGGCCAAGACCGGCATCGCGACGTTCAGCCAGATCATCGCCAAGGAACTCTCGCGCTACAACGTGAAGAGCAACACCATCGCTCCCGGTGCGCGCACGCGCCTCACGCTCGCCACACCGGGCCTCGAGGAAGTGATGAAGCCGAAGGAAGCGGGCTTCGACCCGTGGGACCCGGCCAACATCTCGCCACTCGTCGCGTACCTCGCGTCCACGTCGTGCGCCTTCAACGGTGAGACCTTCCTGGTGCAGGGCGGTCAGGTCACCATGGTGGAGAGCTGGAAGCGCGGTGCCGGCGTGGAGCGCGACTCCAAGTGGACCGTCGGCGAGCTCGCCGAGGCACTGGCGCCGCTCGCACACTCGTGAGCCTCCGCCGGTGACCGGCGAAGTCGAGGTCGCGCCCTGGCCCATCCTGCTGCGGCGCCGTCTCGCACAGAAGGTGGGCATCCCACACCGCTGGGCGGTGCTGTGGGTCGTGCTCAGCGGCCTGTTCACCACCGGCTTCACCATCACCCTGCTGGTGGTGTCGCTCGAGGGCATCGCCGATGAGCTCGACACCTCGGTGTCGGTGCTCACCTGGGCGATCACCGGCCCGATGCTCGCGTTCGGTGTGGTGGGCCCTGCGTTCGGCAAGGCCGGTGACCTGTGGGGCCACAAGCGCACCTTCGTCGGCGGGTTGTTCTTCGCGGCCGTGTTCGCGCTGCTGTCGGCGCTGTCGTGGAACGCAGGCTCGCTCATCCTGTTCCGCACGTTGTCGGCCACCGCCGGCTCGGCGTGCGGGCCGTCGGCCATGGCCTACATCAACCGGATGTTCGAGCCGACCGAGCGGGTGAAGCCGCTCAGCTACTGGAGCTTCGTGACGGCCGGGTCGCCGGTGGTGGGCGTGGTCATCGGCGCGCCGCTGGTCGACACCATCGGGTGGCGGGCGATCTTCTTCATCCAGGCCCCGCTGTGTCTCATCGGGTTCGTGGTCGCGATGTGGTTGCTGCCGAACACCGAACGGATGAGCGGTGTGAAGTTCGACGTGATGGGGTCGGTCACGCTCGGTGTCGCCGCGGCCTCGTTGTTGGCGGCCATCAGCCAGGGTCGCACGTGGGGGTGGACGAGCGCGCTCACGCTGGGATTCCTGTTGCTGTCGGTGCTCGGCGCGGTGGCGTTCGTGCGGGTGGAACAACGGGCGGAGGCGCCACTGGTGGTGCTCGGTTGGTTCCGCACCCGCAATGTCGCGTTCCCCGTGCTCAGCCAGATGCTCACGAACTTCGCCTACATGGGCGGGTTCTTCCTGATCCCGCAGGTGCTCGGCAAGCCGCGCGGCATCGGCCTCGACACCGCCACCGTCGGCAACCTGGTGATCGCCCGACCGCTCGCCTTCTCCCTCATCGCGCCGCTGGCCGCGATCGTCACCCTCCGGGTGGGTGAACGCATCGCCGGCGTGGCGGGAGCGCTGGGGTTGGTGGTGTCGATGGTGATGTGGGCCACCGTGGGCGTGGACAGCAGCTACGTGTTCATCATCGCGGCCACCGCGATGTCGGGCATCGGGCTGGGCATCGCGTCACCTGCGCTGACGTCGTTGATGGCGAACGCGGTCGACGAGAACGATCTCGGTGTCGCAGGGGCGATGCAGCAGTTGATGACCCAGCTCGGGGCGGTACTGGGGTCGGCCGTGCTGGCCACCGTCAGTGCGACGGCCAGCCAGGACGACTTCGGTCCGTTCCACGCCGCGTTCACGGTGGGCGCGGTGGTGGCGGGGCTGGGCGCCGTGGCGGCCGCGTTCGTGCGGTCGACACCACGGGGCGCCTGAACCCCACGACGACTAGGCGGTGATGGCCTTGATCTCGTCGGCGATCTGCTTCGCGACGTCGTCCTGCGGCATGCCGGTCTGCATGGCCATCATCTTCATCATGTCGCCGGCCACCTTGATCTTGCCGGACATGAAGGCCTGCATGCTGGCGGCCTGGTCCTGGTCGACGAACAGCGCACGAGCCGTGGCGTAGTCGGTGGTGACGGTGACGTCGGCGGGGTCGAGGGCGCCGAGCTCCATCACGATCTCACCCGACGACGTGTCGAGAAAGGCGTGCACGGTGCCCTCGCCGAACGGGACGTCGGTGATGACCTGGTTCATGCGGATGCTGGCGGTGGGCTTCGCGGCCTGATCGGCGTACTTCTCGCGGATCGCCTTGGCGGCGGTCATCCACTCCTCGGAAAGGAACTGGTGGCTCATGGTGGCTCCTGGCTGGGATTTCGGTGTCGTGAATGTACCGTGCGCACGCTGGGACGTTGCCAGCGGACGTGAACAGAACGTTCAATCCCTTTCCGATCGGCCCGATCGCCGGGTAACGATGGTCCAATGGCACGAATTCTGGTCACCGAGGAGATCGCCGAGGGTGGGCTCGATCGCCTGCGCGCCGCCGGCCACGAGGTCGTCGTGGAGCTCGATCTCGCCCGCCTGCTCGACGCCGTGCGCGGGGCGCACGCCCTCATCATCCGCTCCGCCACCCAGGTGACCGCCGAGGTGCTCGAGGCCGGCAGCGACCTCGTGGTGGTCGGCCGGGCCGGTATCGGCCTCGACAACGTCGACGTCGAGGCGGCCACCCGTCGCGGTGTGATGGTGGTGAATGCGCCGCAGAGCAACATCGTGTCGGCCGCCGAGCACACGATGGCGCTCATCCTCAGCCAGGCCCGCAACGTGCCGCAGGCCCACGCCGCGCTGAAGGCCGGCCGCTGGGAGCGTGCCCGCTGGGAGGGCGTGGAGCTGGCCGACAAGACGCTGGCCGTCATCGGTCTCGGGCGCATCGGCAAGCTGGTGGCCGACCGGGCCAAGGCGTTCGGCATGCGGCTCGTGGCGTACGACCCGTTCGTGTCGGCCGACCGGGCCCGCACGATGGGCGTGGAGTTGATGCCACTCGATCAGGCGGTGGCCGAGGCCGACTTCCTCACCGTGCACCTGCCGAAGACCAAGGAGACCACTGGTCTCATCAACCGCGACCTGCTGCTGAAGGCGAAGCCCTCGCTGCGTGTCATCAACGTGGCACGCGGTGGCATCGTCGACGAGCAGTCGTTGGCCGATTGCGTGCGCGATGGCATCATCGCCGGCGCAGCGGTCGACGTGTTCGTCACGGAACCCACCACCTCGTCGCCGCTGTTCGAGCTCGACAGCATCGTGGTCACGCCGCACCTCGGCGCCAGCACGCGCGAGGCGCAGGACAAGGCGGGCGACACCATCGCCGACATGGTGCTGCTGGCGCTGTCCGGCGACTTCGTGCCGTTCGCGGTGAACGTCGATGCGGCCGAGGCCAACGAGACGCTGCGTCCGTTCCTGCCGCTGGCAGAGAACCTCGGCCGCTTGTTCGCCTCGCTGGCCGCCGACGCGTTGCAGGGCGCCGACCGGCACAGCCTCGAGGTGTGCACCGAGGGCGACATCGCCGGCTACGACACACGCATCCTCAGCCTGGCTGCGCTGAAGGGCTACTTCTCGACCATCGCCGACGAGCAGGTCACGTTCGTCAACGCGCCGCAGCTGGCGCAGGCCGCCGGTCTGGAGGTGCGCGACGTGAACTGCGCCACGAGCGCCGACTTCGTGAACCTGCTCACGCTGCGGGGTGCAGGCCACAGCATCTCGGGCACCCTCGTGGGGCGTCGCAGCGACCAGCGCATCGTGATGATCGACGAGCACCACTTCGACGTGCCGCCCGCCGACCACATGCTGATGGTGAAGAACGACGACCGCCCCGGCGTCATCGGCACCGTGGGCACGCTGCTCGGCAATGCCGGCGTCAACATCGACGACATGGACGTGGGCCGTGCCGCACAACCCGGCACCGCCGTGATGCTCATCGCACCCAGTGCCGCCGTGCCCGCTGAGGTCATCGACGAACTGCGTCGCTCGCCCGGCATCCTCTCGGTGGTGCAGCTCGCCGGCTGAGTGGCGGCTCAGCCCACCGCGAAGACGGTGATCACGATGTCGCCGTCGTCCTCGCGGGCGGCACCCACGAACACGGTCTCCGTGAGCCAGCGGTGCGCCGGCGCGTCGGTGCGGAACATCGGTGTGGTGAAGAAATAGGCACCTTCGTCGCGGTACACGCCGCGGTTCACGACATCGATGAGCGTGCCGTCGTCGGCGCGTACCAGGTAGCGGGCCTCCACCTCGGTGACCGTGCCGCGGGTGATGGCCCAGTCGGCGCCGATGCCGGTGACGGTGCCGCGCAGGCGGGGGCCGTCGACCGTGCCACCCACGATGGGGAAGATCTCGAGCACTTCCTCGGGCCCACGGCCGACGTGCTGCGGCGGCGTGACTTCGGCACGGATCTCGAACACGAACGTGAGGGTGGGCGTGTTCATCGCGGCGAGTGCGATCGAATGGCATCGCGGGTGGCGATGGCCTCGGCGCGTGCGGCCTCGGCGAAGTCGGCGGCCTTGGATGCGTAGAGGATGGCGCGCGAGGAGTTGATGACCATGCCGTGCCCCGCGGGCGCCGTGCCGGCCTGCACCGTGGCCTGCACGTCGCCGCCCTGGGCGCCGACACCCGGCACCAGCAGGGGCAGGTCGCCGACGATGGCGCGCACCTGGCGCAGTTCGTCGGGATACGTGGCACCCACCACCAGGCCGCAGTCGCCGATCTCGTTCCACTCCATGGCCACACGGCGAGCGACGTGCTGGTACAGCGGTTCGCCGTCGCTGACGAGCGACTGGAAGTCGCCGCTCCCCGGGTTGCTGGTACGGCACAGCACGAACACGCCGCCGTCGGGGTGGCGCAGGAACGGCTCCACCGAATCGGTGCCGAGGTACGGGTTCACCGTCACCACGTGCGCGCCGTACCGCTCGAACGCCTCTCGTGCGTACTGCTCGGCCGTGCTGCCGATGTCACCGCGTTTCGCGTCGAGCACGAGCAGCGTGTTCGGGTGCTGATCGCGGATGTGGGCGCACAGCCGTTCGAGTTCGGCCTCGGCGCCCACCGCGGCGAAGTACGCGATCTGCGGCTTGAACGCACACACCACGTCGGCGGTGGCGTCGACGATGGTGGTGCAGAAGTCGAGCACCGAGCCGTGCACCGCGTCGGGGAAGCGTGCCGGGTCGGGATCGAGGCCCACGCAGAGCATCGAGTCGGTCGTCGCCCAGGCGCGCCGAAGGAGTTCGTGGAAGGCCATGCGGCCGACTCTACCCAGCGCTGTCGACGCCGGCCGCGGCTTCGGCCTTCGCTGCCGCCTGGGCCTTGTGCTTGCGCGGTGTGTAGGTGAGTGCTCGGAACAGGCTGAGACCGAAGACGAGTTCGATGATGAGCAACGCCGACCACTGCACCAACTTGTTGGAACGATCGGCGCCCGACTGGAAGCCGTGCACGGTGCCGACCACGAACAGCGGGTAGGCCAGCAGGTGCACGCTGTGCCAGATCTTGCGCGGCATGCGCCGCATCAACAGGCTGGTGATCTGGATCGCGATGAGCAGGTAGAAGGCGACGATGCCCCATGCCGTGGCGCCGGGTCGCCAGTCGGTGGCCATCGGGATGAAGAGTTCCTCGAAGCCGAAGTGCACGAAGTTGTCGGCCACGAGGCCCGCGAGGTGCACCAGGGTGAACACCACGGCCAGCAGACCGAGATAGCGGTGCAGATCGAGCAGCCAGGCGGGAATGCCGCGGCGGCGCAGCAACCGGCTCGACAGGGTGATGCCCCAGACGATGCTCGCGGCGACGAGTGCCCACGCGATGAGACCACTTGCCCGGCTGACGTACCACGCCAGCTTCTCTGTCACGGCGATCACGCCGCGAAACCTACTCTCACCACTCCCTCGTCGGTGATGATCCAGCCGTCGACACCGAAGCTGTCGAGCAGTTGGGCGCCTGCCTCGCTGCCGGCGACCACCACGGCCTTGGCCAGCGCCTCGGCGCGTGCGGCACTCAGCGCCGCCACGGCCACGGCCACCACGTCGGTCTGGGCCGGCGCACCGGTGGCGGGATCGATGAGGTGATGCGCCACGGTGCCGTCGCTGCGGGTCCAGCGGCGCATGCGCACGGTGCTCATCACCAGGCCGCCGGCGCCGAGGCGGTACCAGTCGAACGGCTGGTCGGTGTCGGGATGGTGCAGCGGCACGTCCCAGCCGTCGTAGGGCGTGTCGCCGGCGACGGCGATGTCGCCGCCCATGCACACGTAGGCGCCGTTGGCGCCCATGCGCAGCAGATCGGCGGCGAGCATGTCGGCGGCGAGTCCCTTGCCGATGCCACCGAGGTCGATGCGCAGCCCGGGGGCCAGTCGGACGGCCTCGTCGTCGGCTCGCAACTCCAGACCGCGCAGACCGGGGGAGGGGTCGCAGTACGACGGCGCAGGGCCGCCGTGGTCGATCTCGGTGAACGTGCGGTCGTAGCCCCACAGTTCGAGCGCCGTGCGCACCGACGGGTCGAACCGACCGTCGGTCTCGTCGTGCAGTCGCGCGCACCAGCGGAGCGCCACGAACAGATCGTGGCTCACCCGCACCCATTCGCCGGGCCGGGCGTGCAGTCGGTTCAGTTCGCTGTCGGGCAGGAAGCGGGACCATGCCCGCTCGAGTTCGCGCAGTCGCTGGAACGCCTGCGGCGTGAGTGAGGCAGGTCCGTCGAACATCAACTCGGCGGTGGTGCCCATGATGGACGCCGCGCTGCGGTGCCACGTTCGTTGTTCGAGGAGTGCGAGGTTCACGGGCACTTGCTCCCTGTGCAGGCCGGGGCCGTCGTGACCGGGGCGGGTGGCGGTGGCGGCGCCGCGGTGGTGACCGGGGCCGGTGCCGTCGTGACGGGTGCCGGCGCGGTGGTCGCGGGTGCCGGTGCGGGCGTGACGGCCTTCGGTGCGGTGGTGGCCGGGGCCGGTGCCGGGGTGGTCTTGCCGCCACCCGACGGTGCGGGTGCCGGGGCGGGCGCCGGTGCAGGCGCCGGAGTGGGAGCCCCGGGGACCACGGCGACGGTGGTGATCGGCGCGCCGGGCACCGTGGTGCTGTCGAGCGGCAGGGTCTCCCCAGGCACCGTGGCGAGCGTGGAGTCCACCACGCCGGCGACGCTGGAGGGGGGAGCGACGGGGTTGCCGTTCTCGTCGACGTAGATGGTGCGTTCCACCGTGCGCACGACCACCGAGGTGTCGGGCGAGGCGGAGTTCGACTCCTCGGCGGCGTGCTGGTCGGCCTGGGCCAGTGCCGTGATGGTGCCGAGGAAGCCGGAGGTGGCGAGGCCGGTGGCCAGCACCCTGCCGGCAGCGGCGGCGTGACGGCGGCGGCTCCTGGTGATCGGCAGGTTCGTCGTGCGGTCGACGACGGCCACCACCGGGACGGCGGCCGTGGCGTGCGCCGCCGCGGCGTTCATCGGCACGGTGGAGGAGGCGGCGCTCGCCGAGGCGGCGGCCGCGCTGGTGGCCTGGGCGACCGTGATGGCGATCGGCTGGGTGTAGCGCACGGGCTGGTAGCTGGCCGGCGGCTCCCAGGTCGGGGTGGCCGGAGCGACGGGTCGCGGGGCAACGGGCGGCATCACCGGTGCAGGGACGACCTGTGGGGTGACGGGAGCCGCAGCGGCTGCGGCCTGCGGAGCGGCCGCGCGAGCGGCACCGGATCCGCCGCGTCGCTGCGCCAGGCGGGCGACGCGGGCAGCCTGCTCTGGGTCGAGTTCAGTCGTCACAGTTCCACACTCCGTTGAGTTCGAGTTGCGCGTCCTGGCAGTTCGCCGGCTTCGGCGGGATCGGCGTGCCGGCGGGCCAGTCGCGGGGCACTCCTGCCGGCCACGTGGTGGTGGTCACGGGCTTGGCAGTCGTCGTGGTGGCCCGCACCGTCGTCGCCGTGGTGGGCGCTGCGGTGACCGGCACCTGCACCACGCTGATCACCGGGCGTGACGTGGAGGGCGCCAGGGTGGTGGCGGGGGTGGCCGGCCGCGGGGCGGGGGTCGCCGGAGTGGGTGTGGCGACCGGCGTCGGCGCGGCCGGAGCGGGGACGGGGATCTCGAGCACCACCGTCGGGATGGTGGCGCCGCCGGGCAGCGTGGTGGACGACGAACGCACCACCACCACCCGCTGGATCTCCTGGACCTCGGTGACCACTTCCACCTCAGCCGGGGCCTGGGCGCTCGCCATCCCGAGGATGTTCGAGCCGCCGACCGCGGCGAAGCAGACAGTGCCGAGGCCGAGTGTTCCGGCGGTGGCTCCGGCTGCTGCCAGTGCTACTCGTCGTTCCATGTCTCACCGCCTTTGCTCCCGCACGTTCGCAGTAGTCATCGGTCGTAAGACCCCCGCCCTCGAACCAAGGAACGGTAAAGAAACGTCGAAATGTGTGGCGGTGTGTCAGCCCTCGACGGTGATGGCCGCCGTGGGGCACATGTCGGCGGCGGTCTGCACCTTGTCGCGCAACTCCTCGCCCGGCTCCTCCTGGAGCACGTAGAGGTAGCCGTCCTTGCGCACCTCGAACACCTCGGGGCACACCTGCATGCAGGCACCCGTGCTCGCGCACACGTCGTAGTCGACACTCACCTTCATTGCTGTTCTCCTGGTTGTTCGAGCGAACTCACGCCTTGGCGCGACGGTAGCCGTCGGCCTCGGCGTCCGCCGCAGTGGCGTAGCAGCGGTCGGGCACCGTGCGATCGTAGGAACGCCCGCCCGGTACGTGGAAGATGCCGCTGCGGCTGTTCACCTTCACGGGGTGGCTCGCGGGGCAGCCGCCGTCGATCGGCGGCACCCAGACGGGCAGCTGTGTCGGTCCCACGACCGGCGTGTCGGGAACCGGCTCGGGCGCCGGCGCGGCAGTGCGTGTGCGCCGAGCGACGACCGCGGCGGTGATGCCGACCGCGGCGAGGACGGCCAGGCAGAGCGTTCGTCGGCGCGTCATGCGCCGAGCCTAGTTTCCGGGGCTCAGCCCTGGTGCCGCTCGTGGGCGTTGAGCACGGCGCGCAGCGCTGCGGTGATGGTGCTCGGGTCGGTGCCCACACCCCACTTCACCGTGCCACCGACCACGCTGGTCTCCACGTAGGCGACGGCCGTGGCCTGCGAACCCTGGCCCATCGCGTGCTCGGCGTAGTCGAGCACGTCGATCGTGCTGCCGAGGCCGGCGCGCAGCGCGTGCACGAAGGCGTCGATGGGTCCGTTGCCCTCACCCATCACGGTGACGGGCTCGTCGTCGACGACCAACTGGGCGGTGATGGACGTGCTGCCGCTGGCGCTGTCGCTGCGCAGTTCGTGGCTGGTGAGCCGGAAGCGCGGCGCGTCAGGGACGTACTCGGACTGGAAGGCCTCCCACATCACGATCGGACTGATCTCGGTGCCCGTGTCCTCGGTGATGTGCTGGATGGTCTTCGAGAACTCGATCTGCAGGCGGCGCGGCAGGTCGAAGCCGTGCTCGGCCTTCATCACGTACGCCACACCGCCCTTGCCGCTCTGACTGTTCACGCGAATGACGGCCTCGTAGGTGCGGCCCAGATGCGTGGGGTCGAGCGGCAGGTACGGA
>SXKB01000173.1 GCA_005778215.1 Actinomycetota bacterium
ACCAGCGACCTCGGTCGTTCGACGCGGCAACGAGCGTTCGTGAACGCCTGCCTGCAGGAGAGCGTGGCGCAGTTGAAGACCAACCCGTTCCGTGCGGGTGAACTGGTGTCGGCCATCGGTGCCGCCATCGGCATCGACGAGCACCTCGACCCCATCGAGGCCGGCGCCTCGCTGCGCAGTGCGGTCGACGGTGGCCTGCAGTCCTACTCGCTGGCCGTGGTGCCCGACACCATCGACGGCAACGCGGTGCTGCTCCTGGGTGATGGCGCCGGTCCGGTGCTCGAGTACTTCCGCGGCAACGGCCCCGCTCCTGCCCCCTGATCACGGTCGCAGCCCGGCCCCGACCGCCATACTGGAGCCCGATGCCCAACGTACGAGAGAGCTCCCAGATCGCCGGCGTGTACATCGTGGAGCCCACCCTTCACGGCGACCAGCGCGGCCTGTTCATCGAGACGTACCGCCGTGAGTGGTTCCCGAACGCCCGGGAGATGCTGCAGGGCAACCGGTCGAACAAGCAGCAGGGCGCCGTCGTCGGCCTGCACTACCACCTGCACCAGGCCGACTACTGGTACTGCCCGGTGGGCACCATCCGGGTCGTGTTGCACGACCTGCGCGAGGGCGGACCCACCTACGGCGGCACCGAGTGCTTCGACATCTCGGGCGAGAACCATCTCGGCGTGTACATCCCGCCCGGTGTGGCGCACGGGTTCGCCGCGCTCACCGACGTGGTGATGACCTACCTGGTCGACGGGTACTACAACCCGGCCGACGAGCTGGGCGTCAAGTGGAACGACCCCGTCATCGGGGCCGACTGGGGCGTCACCGAGCCCATCCTGTCCGCCCGCGACGAGGCGAACCCGCTGCGCGTCGACCTGCCCGAAGGTCGCCGCCCCTACTGGCCGATGAGGACCTGACATGAAGCTGTTCGTCACCGGAGCCGCTGGATTCATCGGCTCGAACTACGCCCGCTGGGTGCTGAACAACAGCGACCACGAGATCACCATCTTCGATGCGCTCACCTACGCCGGGAACATGGAGAGCATCAACGACATCGTCGACGGTGCGCGCTGCCGATTCATCCACGCCGACATCTGCGACCGCGACGCCGTGCTCGCCGGCATGGACGGTCACGACGCGGTGGTGCACTTCGCTGCCGAGAGCCACGTCGACCGCAGCATCAAGGACCCGTACGCGTTCGTGCACACCAACGTGTTCGGCACCAACGTGCTGTGCGACGTCGCCCGTCAGGTGGGCGTGCAGAAGTTCCTGCACATCAGCACCGACGAGGTGTACGGCACCATCGACGAGGGTTCGTTCGTCGAGACCGACATCCTCACGCCCCGGTCGCCGTACTCGGCGGCCAAGGCCGGCAGCGACCTCATCGCGCTCAGCTACGTCACCACCTACGGCCTCCCTGTGGTGGTCACCCGGTGCAGCAACAACTTCGGGCCGTACCAGTTCCCCGAGAAGGTCATCCCGCTGTTCACCACGAACCTGCTCGACGGCAAGAAGGTGCCGCTGTACGGCGACGGTGGCAACGTGCGCGACTGGATCCACGTGGAGGACCACAACCGTGCGGCGCACCTCGTGCTCACCGACGGGGTGGTGGGCGAGGTGTACAACATCGGCGCCCATCAGGAGATGACCAACAAGGAACTCACGTACGCGCTGCTCGAGCTCACCGGTCGCGACGAGAGCTTCATCCAGCCCGTCGCCGACCGCCTGGGTCACGACCGCCGCTACTCGGTGAACATCGACAAGGTCACCGCCCTCGGCTGGTCGATGCAGCGCACGTTCGACGAGAGCCTGCAGGAGACGGTCCGCTGGTACCGCGACAACCGTTGGTGGTGGGAGCCGCTGAAGGTCAAGGCCGGCCTCTGATGCGCGTCCTGGTCACCGGTGCCGCCGGACAGTTGGGCACCGACGTCGTGGCGGCATGCACCGCTGCCGGCGACGACGTGTTCGCGTTCGACCGTGCCGGGCTCGACGTGAGCGACCGCTCGGCCGTGCTCGGCGCTGTCACGTCGATCGCTCCTGACGCAGTGGTGAACTGCGCCGCATGGACCGCCGTCGACGCCTGCGAGGGTGATCCCGAGCTGGCACTCGCGATGAACGGTACGGCCGTGCGGTGGTTGGCCGAGGCGTGCCATCGCTCCGGTTCCCATCTCGTGACGGTGAGCACCGACTACGTGTTCGACGGCAACCTCGATCGCGCCTATCACGAGTGGGACGACACGGCGCCGCAGAGCATCTATGGCATCACCAAGCTCATCGGCGAGAAGGAAGCACTCGTGCTCGGCCCGTCGGCCAGCGTGGTGCGCACCTCGTGGGTGTGCGGTGTGCACGGCAACAACATGGTGAAGACCATCATGCGACTCGCCGGGCAGCACCCCGAGTTGGCGTTCGTGGCCGACCAGATCGGGCACCCCACGTTCACCCACGACCTCGCGCCGGTGCTGCGTCGCATCGCGCTCGACCGCCTCTCCGGCATCGTCCACGCCACGAACCAGGGCGCGGTGTCGTGGTTCGAGTTCGCCCAGGGTGTGGTCGCGGCGATGGGCAAGGACCCGTCGATGGTGCGACCGATCACCACCGAGGAACTGCAGCCGCCCCGCCCCGCGCCGCGGCCCGCCAACAGCGTGCTCGACAACGCCGTGCTGCGTCAGGCCGGCTACCCCGAACTCCGAGACCACCGCGAGGCATTGGCCGAGACGGTGCGCGCCCTGACGGCCTGAGCATGGTCCGCCGCGACGATCGGGCGCGCACGCTCGGGCAACGACCCACCGTCGTGTGGTTCACCGGCCTGTCGGGCGCCGGCAAGTCCACCCTCGCCGAACTGGTGGAGGAGCGTCTGCAGGAGCGCTGCGTCGCGAGCTACGTGCTCGACGGCGACGTGGTGCGCGCCGGGCTGAGCAGCGATCTCGGCTTCAGCGACGTCGACCGGGTCGAGAACATCCGCCGCGCCGCGGAGGTGGCGGCGCTGATGACCGATGCGGGTCTGGTGGTGCTCGTCGCGTTCATCTCGCCGTTCCGAGCGGAGCGGGCGATGGCCCGGCAGCGGTTCGCCCCGGACGAGTTCGTCGAGGTGCACGTCGACGTCACCTTGGCCGAGGCGGAGCGCCGCGACCCGAAGGGCCTGTACGCCCGGGCTCGCGCCGGCCTCATCCCGGCCTTCACCGGCATCGACTCGCCGTACGAGCAGCCCGAACACCCCGACCTGCACCTCGACACCACCACCATCGATGCGGCCGCAGCGGCCGACGCCGTCGTGGCGCTGCTCGAGCAGCGCGGCAGGCTGGGCTGACCGGTCAGCGGGTGGCGGCCACCGTGGCCGCACCGCCGACGGCCAGCACGATGCCCACCACGTTCACCGGCCGCAACCGTTCGCCGTCGATACGGACGGCGAGCCCCGACGTGACGACGGGGTACAGCGAGCCGAGCACCGTGGCCAACGAGATCGGTCCGATCTGCAGTGCCCGGGTGATGCACACACCGGCCACGACACTGCACACGCCGCTGCCCACCGCCACGATGGGCACCGGCGCGAGTGGGGCTCGTTGCGCCAGCGCGACGATGCCGATGGCCAGCGCGCCCACCACGAACGATGCCGCCACCGGCCACTGACCGCTCGCCTCGTCGGTGTGGCCGAGCAGCAGGAAGTAGGTCGCGTAGCCGCAGCCGGCCACGAACGACAGCAGCAGTTCGGCACGCAGCGACAACGCAGCATCACCGCCGGGGCGCAGTGCCACCATCGGGATCGCTGCGATCACCACCGCCATTGCAGCCCAGGTGACCGACCGCAGCGCGACCCCGGTGACGAGGTCGACCAGCACCGGCACCAGCACGCCGGTGGCGGCGGTGACCGGGGCGACGATCGACATGCGGCCGTGCGCGAGGGCATGGAAGAAGCCGATGGTGGCCAGGCCGGCGGTCACGCCGGACAGTCCGCCCAGCACCAGGTCACCGGTCTGGAGGTCGTCCCACCCCAGCACGAGCGCCGCGGCCACGGCCAGCAGCGCAGCGGTGAGTTGCCCGAAGAAGGTCACCACCAGCGCGGGGCGCGTCATGCTGGCCCGACCACCCCAGTAGTCCCCGAGCCCCACGACGACCGCAGCGACCAGGGCGAACGCCACGACCATGCTGGCAGTGTAGATTCTTCGGGACCGAACGATTTCGAAGGGGGAAGGTCATGGGGGAGATCGTCGGCGCCGCGCTGGTGTCACACGTGCCGCCGTTGGTGCTGCCCGAGGCCACACGCCTCGAGATGAACGGCGGCAAGGACTTCACCATCCTCGAGGGCTTGCACCGCATCCGCAAGGAGATCGACGCCCTGCAGCCCGACACCATCGTGGTGCTCGATTCGCACTGGTTCACCACGTTCGAGTTCGTCGTCAGCGCGCACGACCGGCGCTCGGGGCACTTCACGAGCGAGGAACTGCCCCGCGGCAACCCGCAGATGCCCTACGACCTCCCCGGCGACCCGGCCCTCGCCCACCTGATGGCAGAGGTGGCCGGTGAGCGTGACGACGTGTGGGTGCACGCCAGCGACGACCCCTGCCTACCGGTGCGCTACGCCACGGTGTACCTCACCCCGTTCCTGCAGCGCGACGAGCGCTGGGTGTCGTTCAGCCTGTGCCAGACCGCCGAGTACGACGACTTCATCGACACGGGTGCCGTCATCGGGGAGGCCATCCGTCGTTCCGACCGGCGCGTCGTGCTGCTGGCCAGCGGTGCGTTGTCGCACAAGTTCTGGCCCCTCCGCGAGTTGCGCCAGCACGAGGCCGCCGACCCGGTGCACCTGCGCAGCCCCCAGCACCGTGCGGCCGACGAGCACCTGCTCGAACTCCTCGGTCGCGGCGACCACGCCGCCGTGCTCGACTACTACCCCGAGTTCCGCCAGTTCTCGCCCGAGGGCCGCTTCGGCCACTACCTGCTGATGGCGTCGGCGCTCGGTGGCCGCGACTGGAAGTGGCCCGGCGTCGCCACGAGCGACTATGAAAACGCGGCCGGTACCGGCAACGTCCAGATGTGGTTCCCCGCGAACCACTGAGCACCCCAGGAGACTCCTCATGCGTTTGGCCAACCTCGACGGTCGCGCCGTCATCGTGGTCGACGGCCACGCCGTCGACGTCGAACGAGCCAGCGCGGGTCGCCTGTCGAGCGACCCGATGGTGCTGAGCGACCTCGCTCACCACGACGCGCTGCGGGCGGTCGCTGCTGTCGCCGATCCGTCGGCGTGGCCGGCGCTCGACGAGTCGAAGCTCGGTGCACCCGTGCCGCGCCCGCCCAAGGGGTACGGCGTCGGGCTCAACTACAAGCAGCACGCCATCGAGAGCGGCCGCGAGCTGCCCACCGAACCACACCTTTTCGCCAAGACCGAGAACTGCGTGTGCGGGCCGTTCGACGAGATCGTCATTCCTCAGGGCCTCACCGAGATCGACTACGAGACCGAACTCGTCATCGTGTTCGGCCGCACCTGCAAGGGTGCGACGCGTGAGAACGCCTGGAGCTTCCTCGCCGGTGTCACCTGCGGTCAGGACATCAGCGATCGAGGCGAGCAGTTCCGCCCGCCGTTGAAGCAGTTCACCATCGCCAAGTCGTACGACACGTTCGGTCCCACGGGCCCGTACCTCGTCACCGCCGACGAGCTCGCCGACCCCGATGCGTTGTCGCTCACGGGCGTCGTGAGCGGTGAGGTGATGCAGGAGGCCAACACCAACGACCTCATCTTCGACGTGCCGGCGCTGGTGGTGTGGCTCAGCCGCTACATCACGTTCCAGCCGGGCGACCTGGTGTGGACGGGTACGCCCGGTGGTGTGGGCGAAGCTCGCGGCCGATTCCTGCGCGACGGCGACGTGGTCGAGACCACCATCGAGGGCATCGGCACGATGCGCAATCCGGTCGTCGAGCGCTAGGCCCGACCGATGGACGTCATCCCCGAAGGCGACAAGTCGATGCTCTACGGCGGCCGGTTCACCGGCACCGTGGAGCTCGAGATGCTGCACGCCACGCCCACCGACGACCAGCCCGACACCGCGCTCGTGCACTTCAAGGACGGCGCCGTGTCGTTCTGGCACCTGCACCCCGGCGGGCAGCAGCTGTTCGTCGTGTCCGGCGAGGCCCGCGTCGGCACCGAGGCCGACGGCGAGGTGCGCCTCGCCCCCGGCACACTGGTGGTGTGCCCGCCCAACGAGCGGCACTGGCACGGGGCGGCACCCGGCAACGACAGCACCCTCCTGGCGGTCACCTGGGGCACCACCCAGTGGGAGACCACCGCCCCCGAGGTGTAGGTCGACGTGACGGCGCAGTACGACGTGGCCATCGTGGGGCTCGGTCCCACCGGGGTGACGCTCGCGCACGTGCTCGGCCGCGCGGGCCTGCGGGTGGTGGTGTACGAGCAGAGCACGGCGCCGTACAGCCAGCCGCGTGCGTGCCATCTCGACGCGGAGATCGCCCGTGTCTTCCAGTGGCTCGGCTTCGAGGACGACCTCCATCGACTGCTCACCGTGTCGGCCGGCATGGACTACGTCGACGCCGCCGGTACGCCGTTGTTCACGTTCGAGGCGTTCGAACGCGAGCCGTTGCTCGGGTGGCACGAGGACTACGTGTTCGTGCAGCCCCAACTGGAGGCGCTGTTGCGCTCGGGGCTGGAGTGGTTCCCGAACGTCGAGGTCCACCTCGGTGCCGACGCCCCGTCCATCGACGACCTGCTCGCGCAGGCCAGTTGGGTGGTGGGCTGCGACGGCGCCACCAGCGGCACCCGGGAGGCCATCGGCATCCGGTTCCGCGATCTCCTCTACCACCAGCCGTGGCTGGTGGTCGACGTCACGCTGCACGACCCGGCCGTGCCGTCGCTGCCGCCGGTGATCCAGCAGGTGTGCGATCCGGCGCGGCTCGCCACGTTCGTGCCGTCCCACGGGGCGTACCGCCGGTGGGAGTTCCTGCTGCACGGCGACGAGCACCCCGACCCGTGGGCCTTGCTGGCCCCCTGGGGCGTCACGGCCGACAACTCGACGCTCGTGCGTGCCGCCCGGTACCGCTTCCATGCGCTGGTGGCCGATCAGTGGCGGGGCGGCCCCGACGGGCGGGTGTTCCTGTGCGGCGACGCAGCGCACATGATGCCGCCGTTCATGGGGCAGGGCATGTGCAGTGGCATCCGCGACGCGGTGAACCTCGGGTGGAAGCTGGTCGAGGTGGTGCAGGGTGTCTCACCGCGTCGTCTGCTCGACACCTACGAGGCCGAGCGCCGCCCCCATGTGGGGGTGGTGACCGAGCTCTCCATCGAGGCCGGACGTACGCTCAGCCGACTCGCCGAGGATCCCACCGACCTGCCCGTCGCCAGCACACCGGACCCACGGCGATGGTCGCGTCTGCCCGGCCTCGAGCTCGGTGGCCCGTTCCCGGTGGGCCACCTGCTGCCCCAGCCCGACCGACTCGATCATCGTCTCCCCGAAGGGTGGGTGTGGGTCGCCGCCGACGCGTCGTTCGTTGCGCCCGATGGTCGGATGGTGGTGTTGGAGCCCCGAGCCACCTATGGCGAACGCGCTGTGCTCGTGCGCCCCGATCGCTACATCGCCCAGGTGGCCCCGCGAAGCTCGATCACCGAGTGATCAGCGCAGCTACCGACCTGCCGATGCCAGTGACCGGTAGCCCGATGCAGCCGTACGTCGCCCCACACGATCCTGGCCGGCGTGGGCGCGATTCGTCCCGGTTCTGGGACAACTTGCGCCCATGGGCGAGGAGTGATCCAGATATGGGAGGCTTCGCGCCCACGGGCGCGGAACGTCCCTCTGCGCTCAGCGATCGCCGAGTGCCGGCGCGGTGCGGTGTCGGTGGACGGCGTCGGTGTCCGAGGCGGCCTGCACGCACCTAGGTACGCGGGACGAGGTGCAGCGGGAGCGCCTTCAGGCCGTTGATGAAGTTGCTGCGCACGCGTCGGGGTTCGCCGGTGAGTTCGACCCGATCGACACGGCGAACCAGTGCCTCGAGGAAGGCACGCACTTCCAGCCGTGCCATCCACTGACCGAGGCACAGGTGTGGCCCGCCGCCGCCGAACGTGACGTGGCGGTTCGGTGTGCGGCCGAGGTCGAACACGTGGGGCTCGGGGAAGACCTCGGGATCGAAGTTCGCCGCCATGTACCAGCTGACCACCTTGTCGCCGGCCGCGACGGACACGCCACCGATCTCGGTGTCGACGGTGGCGGTGCGCCGGAAGTGCAGCTGCGGGCTCGTCCAGCGCAGCACCTCCTCCACGGCGGTGTCGAGCAGCGACGGGTCGTCGCGCAGCCGGTGGAGTTCGTCGGGGTGTTCGGCGAACGCGAGCAACCCGTTCGCGAGCGAGTGGCGCGTGGTCTCGTTGCCGGCGATGAGCAACAGCAGGAAGAACGTGCCCTGCTCGCGTTCGGTGAGCGGTGCGCCGTCGACCAGCGCGTTGGTGAGCACGGTGAGCACGTCGCAGCCGTCGACGCCGCGGCGTGATGCTGCGAGCCGCTGCACGTAGTCGAGCACCGTCAGGCTCACGGGGCTGCGGAACGGCAGCAGGCGGTACGGGTCGGTGTCGACCTGGTCGCTGACGGCGGGGGAGTAGTCGGGGTCGGCGTTGTAGACGATCTGGTCGGCCCAGTGGAACAGCTGGGGTGCGTCGTCGTCGGGCACGCCGAGCAGGCCGGTGATCATCCGGATGGGCAGTTCCCGTGCCACGTCGTAGACCCCGTCGCAGGTGTCGGCACCGACCGCCCGGTCGAGCACCTCGGCCACGAGTCGCCGTGCGTGCTCGGCGTACGTGTCGACCGCCGCTCTGCTGAACGTCGGGTTCACCAACTGCCGCAGCCGAGTGTGGCGCGGCGGGTCGGTCTCCAGCATCGTGCGTCGGGCGATCAGGGCGTCGGCCTCGAGCTCCTCGATCTCGGTGCCGCCCACCTCGCTCGAGAACGTGCGCCAGTCCTTGTGCACGGCCACCACGTCGGCGTGGCGCGTCAGCGCCCAGAAGCCCGCACCGTGGTGCCCGTTCGCCTCGGTCTCGTTCACCCACGCGATGGGCGCCCGACGACGGAACTCGTCGTACGCGGCGAACGGTACGCCCCGCTCGTAGACGTCGTGACCGACGATGTCGAGATGGGGCAATGCATCGAGTCGGCGCATCGCCCGAAACGTAGCGCAGGATCGTTCGGAGCCGAACGACCCTGCGCCACGTCTGGGCAAGGAAGCACTGGCCCGGGTGTCAGAGTTGGCTGTCGGCCAACTCCGTGCAGCCACCCGGCTGCGAGCACGTGATCGGCGTGGCTGGCGACGGCGGTTTCGCGTCAGCGGTCTGCACCATGCCCACTGCCAAGGCGGCAGCGGCAGTGAGCAGCGCGAGCAAGGTACGAGCCTTGACCCGCTTGATGAGACCCCCGTCCACGTGCACGACGGTGACACGCCACACGATTCGAAAAGGTTTGGTCAAGAAACTGTCTGCAACTGTTACTGTCCGTGTGTGTCGCCTCACCTCGGTGCCGAACTGACGCTGGCCGAACTGGAACTCGACCCCTATCCGGCGCTCGCCCGTCTGCGAGCCCACGAACCGGTCAGTCACGTGCCCGATCTGGGCATGTGGCTGGTCACACGCTGGGACGATGTGGTCGAGGTGCACGAACGACCCGACCTCTACACGTCGGCCACCGAGCCGAGTTGGCTGAACACGGTCCTCGGTCCGAACATGCTCGGCAGTGACGGCGACACCCATCGGCGGCTCAAGGACGCGCTGCAGCCGAGTTTCACTCCCAGCGCGACCGGCGAGTGGGTGAGCGACGTCCTCCCCGGCATCTGCGACGAGTTGATCGACGCCTTCGACCCGGCCGGCGTGGACCTGATGACCGCCTACGCCGAGCCCATTGCCGTCCGCGCGTTGCAGGACGCACTCGGCTGGCACAACGCCACGTGGCAGCAGATCGGGGAGTGGACCCGCGGTGTGTGCGCCGGCCTGGCCAACTTCACCAACGAGGCCGAACCGGCGGCGCTGGCAGCGCGAGCCAACACCGAGTCGGGGGCGTCGATCCGCGAACGTGTGGTGCCGCGATTGGCCCACACGGGGCTCACCGCCGACGAGATCGTCAACAACGTGCGCCTGTGCATGTCGGGTGGCATCAACGAACCTCGCGACGGCATTGCGCTCGCCGCCTGGGCCCTGCTCACCCACCCTGCGGCGCTGACCGAGTGCCGTGCCGATGCCTCGCTGTGGCGGCCTGCCTGTGAGGAACTGTTCCGGTGGATCTCACCCGTCGCCACCTCCACCCGCCAGACCACCGCCGACGCCGTCATCGGCGGCGTGACCATTCCCAAGGGCGATCTGGTGGCGGCGGTGATCAGTTCCGCCAACCGCGACGAGCGTCGCTTCGACCAGCCCGACCGCTACCTGCTGCACCGCAAGGACGGCGCGCACATCGCGTTCAGCCTGGGGCCGCACGTGTGTCTCGGCGCGTGGCTCGGCCGCAGCACCGTCCGCGTCGCCGTGCAGCGCCTGTTCGAACGCGTGCCGGGGATGCACCTCGCCGGCGACGTGGCGATCCGCGGCTTCGAGTTCCGTGGGCCGCTGCGCGTCGACGTGCGGTGGTGAACGGTCAGGCCTGCGAGCCGAG
>SXKB01000174.1 GCA_005778215.1 Actinomycetota bacterium
GAAGATCCCCGTGAAGCGCATGGTGTTCCACGAGATCACCAAGGCCGCCATCGACCAGGCCGTCGCCAACCCGCGCGGCATCGACTACGGGCTGGTCGACGCAGCCGAGACACGCCGACTGCTCGACCGCCTGTACGGCTACGAGGTCTCGCCGGTGCTGTGGCGCCGCGTGAATCGTGGCCTCAGCGCCGGCCGCGTGCAGAGCCCGTCGGTGCGTCTCATCGTCGAGCGCGAACGCGAGCGCATCGCCTTCGTCACCGCGCCGTACTGGGACATCGAGCTGCTCACCGCCACCGGCCCGGCGTTCACCGCGACGCTGGTGGCACTCGACGGCACGAAGGTGGCCACGGGCAAGGACTTCACGCCCGACGGCCTACCGAAGAAGAACGTCGTCGTGGTGCCCGAGGGCCGTGCGCGATCGCTGGTGGCCGCGCTCGAGACTGCCACCTTCACGGTGCGCTCGGTCGAGGAGAAGCCGTACCGCAGCACGCCGAAGGCCCCGTTCATGACCAGCACGCTGCAGCAGGAGGGCGGCCGCAAGCTGCGCCTCGGTGCCGCCCAGGTGATGCGCATCGCGCAGGGCTTGTACGAGCGTGGCTACATCACGTACATGCGTACCGACAACGTGGTGCTCAGCGACGAGGCGCTCGGTGCGGTGCGCGCCGAGGTGCAGCGTGCGTACGGCTCGCAGTTCCTGTCGCCGGCGCCGCGCCAGTTCAGCACCAAGGTGAAGAACGCGCAGGAGGCCCACGAGGCCATCCGCCCCACCACACCCCTGCGGTCGCCCGACGCGTTGAGCGTCGAACTGAACGGGCAGGAACTGTCGCTGTACCGCCTCATCTGGCAGCGCACGCTCGCCTCGCAGATGGCCGACGCGAGCGGTACCACCGTCAGCGTGCGGCTCGCTGCTGCGGCAGCCGAGGGCGCCGCGTCCACCGACTGCGAGTTCGCCGCGAGTGGCACCACCATCACGTTCCCCGGCTATCGGCAGGTGTACGTCGAGTCCACCGACGACAGCGACGACACCGACGAGAAGGAAGCGCTGCTGCCGCCGCTCACCGTCGGCCAGCCGGTGCCGGTGGCCTCGCTCACGCCGAACGGCCACGCCACGGTGCCGCCCGCGCGGTACACCGAGGCGTCGTTGGTGAAGAAGCTCGAGGAGCTCGGCATCGGCCGACCCAGCACGTGGGCGTCCATCATCCAGACGGTGCAGGACCGCGGCTATGTGTGGAAGAAGGGGCAGGCGCTGGTGCCCACGTGGACCGCGTTCGCCGTGATCGGTCTGATGGAGAAGCACTTCGACGGCCTGGTCGACTACGCGTTCACTGCCCGCATCGAGGAGGACCTCGACTCCATCGCGCGCAACGAGCGGCAGAAGCAGGACTGGCTGCAGCACTTCTACTTCGGCAACGACGAGGAGCAACTGCCGGGCCTGAAGCGGCTGGTGGAGGAGAACCTCGACCACATCGATGCCGCCGAGATCAACACGTTCCCCATCGGCCTCGACCCCGACGGCAACGAGGTGGTGGTGAAGCCGGGCAAGTACGGGCCGTACGTGAAGCGCGGCGACGACACCGCCAGCGTGCCCGACGATCTCACCCCCGACGAGCTGACGCTCGAGGTGGCATTGAAGTTGCTGGCTGCGCCGAAGAGCGACGAGCCCATCGGTGAGCTCGACGGGTATCCCGTGTTCGCGAAGAACGGCCGCTACGGGCCGTACGTGCAGTGGGGTTCCCCCGACAACCTGCCGCCCGGGCTCGAGAAGCCGAAGATGGCGAGCCTGTTCAAGACCATGGTGTTCGAACGCGTCACCATCGACGAGGCCCGCGAGCTGCTCACGCTGCCGCGCGTCCTGGGCACCGACCCGGCCGACGGCCAGGAGATCCTCGCCAACAACGGTCGCTACGGGCCGTACGTGCAGAAGGGCAAGGACTTCCGCAACATCACGAGCGAGGAGCAGTTGCTCACCATCACGCTCGACGAGGCCGTGCAGATCTTCAGCCAGCCGAAGGTGTTCCGGCGCGGCGGTGGCGCCAACCTCGCGGCCAAGGGTCCGCTGAAGGAGTTCGGCACCGATCCGATCAGCGGTAAGCCGGTGGTGGCGAAGGACGGCAAGTTCGGCGTGTACGTCACCGACGGCGAGACCAATGCCTCGCTGTCGAAGGGCGACCGCCTCGATGCGATGCTGCCCGAGCGTGCCTACGAGCTGCTCGCGCTGCGCCGCGAAGCCATCATCGAGAAGGGTGGTGCACCGGCGAAGAAGGCTGCGGCCACCAAGCGGGCAGCAGCCAAGAAGGCAGCGCCGGCGAAGAAGGCAGCCGCCAAGAAGGCCGCGCCGAAGAAGAAGCCCTGAGCCTTCGCCTCAACCGGCGATCACCACGGTGATCACGCCGGCCGCCACCAACGCACTGGCCACGAACTCGGCACGGGTGTGCCGCTCGTGCAGGAACCAGTGCGACACACCGAACGCGAACAGCAGCTCCACCTGACCCAGGGTGCGCACCTTCGCGGCGTTCTGCAGGGCCAGCGCGAGGGCCCAGCCGGCGGACCCGCACACGCTCAGCACGCCCACCACCGAACTGCTGCGCCAGTGCACGAACGCCAGCCGCACCTGATCGCGTTCACGCAGGAGCAGGTAGCCGCCGTGCACCACGGTCTGGATGGTGTTCATCACGGCCAACGTGACGAGGGCGCGCATCACGGTGGGGCTGTCGCTGAGTGCCTTCGTGGCGCCACGGATGCCGATCGACGCCAGGCCGAACATGCCACCCGCCGCGAGGCCGTACAACGCGGCCGGTTCGCGCAGCGCGCGCCTGCTGAGCCGCCGGCCCTTCGTCGCCAGCATCGCGACGCCCACCATGCACAGCACGGCGCCCACCCAGCCGCCCCAGCCGAGCGGCTCGCCCAGCAGCACCAGTGAGAACACGGCCACCTGCACCACTTCGGTCTTCGCGAAGACGGTGCCGACGGCGAAGTCGCGTGCGTCGAACGCACGGATCAGGAAGATGGTGCCGAGGATCTGCGCCACGCCGCCGAAGGTGATCACCGGCCAGAAACGCAGCGCGATCTGCGGCCAGGTCACACCCGCTCGCCAGGCGACCAGCACGGCCAGGGCCGACAGCGGTGCGCCGTAGACATAGCGCACGAACCCCGCACCGCTGACCGACAGCAACGCGCGCAAACGGTGCTGCAGCGCGGTGCGTGCGGTCTGGAACCCGGCGGCGACCAGGGTGACGATGATCCACATGGGTTCTCACATTTCGGGACGGCAATCTCATTCACAGCGTACCGCGCTCCGGTCGGTATGGTGCGCCTCGATATGTCGACCGGTCGTTACATCGCCTTCGAAGGGGCCGAGGGCTGCGGCAAGAGCACCCACGCCGCTCGTCTCGCCGAGGCCGTGGGCGCCGTGCTCACCCGCGAGACCGGTGGCACTGCCATCGGCCGCCGCATCCGCGAGATCCTCCACGACACCACCGTCACCGACCTCTCCCATCGCGCCGAAGCACTGCTGGCCGCCGCCGACCGCGCCCAGCACATCGAGGAGGTCGTGGCACCCGCCCTCGCCGCCGGCCGCCACGTGGTGAGCGATCGCACCGTCTACTCCACGCTCGCCTACCAGGGCTACGGGCGCGGCCTGCCGCTCGACGACGTACGACGCATCAACCAGTGGGCCGTCGACGGCCACTGGCCCGAACTGGTGCTGCTGCTCGATGCACCCACCGAGGTGCTCGAGCGCCGCATGCGCGGCCGCCAACTCGACCGCTTCGAACAAGAGGACCCCGGGTTCCACCAGCGCGTGCGCGACGGGTTCCGCTCGATGGCAGCCGAGGAAGCCGACCGGTGGGTCGTCATCGACGGCTCGGCCGACGTCGACACCGTGGCCGCCACCATCCGTGCCGCCGTGCGCGAGCGAATGGGGCTGTAGGTGTTCGCCGAGTACACCCGATCCGTGTGGGACGCCGTCATCGGCCAGCCACGTGCCGTCGATCAGCTCACTCGTGCTGCCACCGCGCCGGTGCACGCCTACCTATTCGCCGGCCCTCCCGGTTCCACGAAGGACGAAGCCGCCCGCGCCTTCGCCGCGCTGTTGCTCACCGGCATCGACGATGCCGACAGCCGCGATGCTCGCCTCGTGCTCGCCGGTGAGCACCCCGACGTGCGCGAGGTCGAGCGGTCAGGCGCGCGCATCACACAGGATCAGGTGAGCGAGGTCATCCGTACCGCATCGCTCGCGCCCGTGGAGGGCAACCACAAGGTGATGATCCTCCACGAGTTCCACCTGCTCGACGCCACCGGCGCCGCACGGCTGCTGAAGACCCTCGAGGAGCCCCCGCCGCGCACGACGTTCATCGTGCTCGCCGACCAGGTGCCGCCCGAGTTGGTCACGATCGCGTCGCGCTGCGTGCGCATCGAGTTCGGCACCATCGCCGAGGCCACCATCCGCGACGTGCTCGCCGCCGAGGGCATCGCCCCCGGCATCGCCGAGTTGGCGGCGCACGCCGCCGAGGGCAACCTCGCCCGCGCTCGCGTGCTGGCGGTCGACCCCGGCCTGATGGAGCGCCGGGCAGCGTTCGCCGCCATCCCGCACCGCATCGACGGCACCGGGGCCACCGTGGTGCGACTGTGTGGCGAACTCCAGGGCCTCATCGAAGGCGCTGCAGCTCCGCTGGCCGAGCGACAGGCCAAGGAGGCCGAGGAGCTCGAGGCCCGAGTGGCGGCGGCGGGCGAGCGCGGCAGCGGCCGCAAGGCGCTCGAGGAGCGCCACAAGCGCGAGCTGCGTCGGCACCGCACCGACGAGTTGCGCAGCGGCCTGGCCGTGGTGGCCGGCACCTACCGCGATGCGCTGGTGCGCGGCAACGTCGGCCGCACCGACGCCGTGGTGCATGCCGTGCAACGCATCCACGTGGCACTCGACGCACTCGAGCGCAACCCCAACGAGACGTTGTTGCTGCAGTCGCTGTTGCTCGATCTGCCGTCGTTGCCCGGTCGCTGACCGGAAACCAGGGTGGGCGCACCACGAGTGGGCCGCTAGCATTCCTGCCTGCGCCCAGGTAGCTCAGTCGGCAGAGCAACGCACTCGTAATGCGTAGGTCAAGGGTTCGATTCCCTTCTTGGGCTCCATTGTGAGCAGCGTCCTCGTGACGCCCCGCCGGGACCTCCGGCCCTGACGAAGGTGCCGTTCGGCCCGGACCACGCCCCACCGGCGACGGGCTACCGTCGCGGGCACAGACACGAGTGCAGGGGGTACCCCGGTGACGACCTTCCCGACCGAGCGGATTCACAACGTGGTCCTGGTGGGCCATGCGGGTGTCGGCAAGACCACGTTGGCCGAGGCATTGCTGGCCCGTGCCGGTGCTGTACCCCGTGCCGGCAAGGTGGACGACGGCACCAGCCTGCTCGACACCGAACCCGAGAGCGTGAAGGCCCACATCTCGATGTCGCTCGCGGTGGCGCCGTTCGAGTGGACCGCCACCGACGGCAACACCTACAAGGTGAACCTGCTCGACACGCCGGGCTCCATCGACTTCGCCGGTGAGGTCGACGCTGCGATGGGTGTGGCCGACCTCGCAGTGTTCGTGGTGAGCGCCGTCGAGGGCATCGAGCCGCAGACCGAACTGCTGTGGCGCAAGGCCGCTGCGATGCGCCTGCCGCGCATGGTGTTCGTGTCGAAGGAGGACAAGGACCGCGCCGACTTCCACGCTGTGCTCGCGCAACTCCAGGCGACGTTCGGCAGCGGCATCGCCGCGCTCGAACTCCCCCTCGGTGAGGCCGGCACCCTCCACGGCGTGGTCGACGTGCTGTCGGAGGAAGCGCTCGACTACGACGCCAGCGGCGCCCATCACACCGAACCGATGCCGGCCGACGTGGCCGACGAGGAGCACAGCCTGCACGACGCGCTCGTGGAGGAGATCGTGTCGGGCGACGACGAGCAGCTCGAGCGTTACCTGTCGGGCGACACGCCGTCGGTGGCCGAACTCGAGCGCACGCTGGCGCACGAAGTGCTCGACTGCACCGAGTTCCCGGTGCTGCTCGGTTCCGCGGCCACGGGCGTCGGCATCGACCGGCTCGCCGACCTGCTGTGCGAGCTCAGCCCCACCGCCGCCGACCGCACCACCACCGTGCTCGCGGGCGAGAGCACCGTCGAGGTGCAGGCCGACCCTGCCGGTCAGCCGTTGGTGCACGTGTTCAAGACCATCGCCGACCCGTACATCGGTCAGCTCTCGGTGTTCAAGGTGCTGTCGGGCACGGTGAAGGCCGACGACAAGCTGGTCAACAGCAGCACCGGTGCCGAGGAGCGGCTGCACGGCCTATTCCTGTTGCGCGGCAAGGAGCAGACACCCGTCACCGAGGTGGTGGCCGGCGACATCGCCGCAGTGGCGAAGCTCACCAACACCCACACCGGCGACACGCTCGCGCCGAAGGGCACGCCCGTGAGAGTGGCCGGGGTGGAGCGTCGTGCACCCCAGTACGGCGTGGCCATCGTGCCGCGCACCCAGGCCGACGACGACAAGCTCGGCAATGCCCTCACCCGCATCCAGGCCGAGGACCCGTCGCTGTACGTCGACCGGGTGGAGGAGACTCGCCAGACCGTGTTGCGTGGCCTCGGCGACACGCACATCCAGGTCACCATCGATCGCATCGCCCGCAAGTTCGGCGTGAACGTCGATCTCGCACCGTTGCGCGTCGCGTATCGCGAGACCGTGGCCGGCAAGGCCGAGGCCGAGGGCAAGGTGAAGAAGCAGAGCGGTGGCCACGGGCAGTTCGCCGTGGTGAACCTGCGCGTCGACGCGTTGCCCCGCGGCGAGGGCTTCGCTTTCAAGGACGCCACCGTCGGCGGGTCCATCCCGCGCAACTACATCCCGGCCGTCCACACCGGGGTGGAGGAGACCATGGCCAAGGGTGGCGTGCACGGCTTCCCCGTCGTCGACGTGGCGGTGGAGGTGTTCGACGGCAAGTACCACTCCGTCGACTCCAGCGAGATGGCCTTCAAGACCGCTGCCGCGCAGGGGTTCAAGGACGCGATGGAAGCCGCCGGAGTAGTGGTGCTCGAGCCCGTGTCGCTCCTCACGGTCACGGTGCCGTCGGCCTACCAGGGCGACGTGATGAGCGACGTCAACACGCGCCGGGGGCGCGTGCAGGGCAGCAGCACCAACGAGCACGGCGAGCAGGTCATCGAGGCCCTCGTACCGGCCGCCGAGATCACGCGGTACGCCATCGACCTGCGCTCCATGACCGGTGGCCGCGGCCAGTTCGCAGCCCAGCACCACCACTACGACGTGCTGCCCGCACATCTCGTGGAGAAGGCGAAGCAGACGCTGCCGAAGCAGCACTGACCGTCAGGTCGCCGGCGCGTCCTTCGCCAACACCAACGGCGGCAGCCATTCCTCGAGCCGTTCCCAGATGACGTCGTCGCTCTTCGCGAGCAGATGGCCGTCGCCGGGCAGGCGCACCACCTCACCGCAGCCGGCGATCATCTGCACCATCTCACTGGCCTGGATGGGCAGGATCTCGTCGCGCTCGCCGTGGAACAGCAGGAACGGCAGCCCCTGTAGCCCACCCGCCAGTTCGCAGCCGGCCGACTGCGTGGCGAAGGTGGCGACGCCCGACACCATCTCGCGCAGACCGACCGCCACGCCCACCGCGACCGCACCACCGAAGCTGTGACCCATCAGCACCACCTGATCGGCGCCCGCGCCACCGATGGCCAACTGCACCGCAGCTGCCAGATCGACTCGGCACAGGTCGAGATCGTTCGGCCGGCGGTAGCTGACCCGCAGCACCGGCACGCCACGCTGCGACCACTCGACGCCGAGCCGGTGGTACATCGCGTCACCGGGGCCGAGCAGCCCGCCCATCGCCCCGCCACACAGCACCAGCGCGCCGGGTTGACGAGGGGCGCCTTCCTCGGGCTCGTGCCACAGCAGCGAGAGCAGGCCACGCATCGTGTACATCTCGACGTGGCGCAGCGTGGGCGTGAGCATCACGTCGCTGGAGGCCATCACCTGCAGCGCGTCGAGCGGTGTGGTGGGTGCGGTACCCGCGGTACCGAGGGGGTCCTCCATCGTGGTTACCCTAACGCCCACCCATGTCCGAGATCCCTACCGACGACACCCGAGCACGCGACGTCTACGACACCGCCGTCCGCATCGGCCTCGCGTGGCGCGAGATGCGCCGCGGCGCATCAGCCGCCGGTCTGCGCGACTGGTTGTACGGCACCGACGCCGACGGCATCGAGCAGGGCCAGATGGACTCGCTCGACATGCTGGCGTCACGGCCGTCGTGGCGGATGAGCGAACTCGCCGACGCGTTGCGCGTCGATCCGTCCACGTGCACACGCGCCATCCAACGACTCGAGAAGGCCGGCCTCGCCGAGCGCAGCCAGAGCGCCGACGACGGCCGGGTGGTCGAGGTGGCGATGACCGCCGAGGGTCGCCGCCGCCACACCGCCGTGGCCGAGCGCCGCACCGAGATGATGACGTTCATCCTCAGCCGCTACCGCGGACGCGAGCTGCCGGTGTTGGCCGACATGCTCGAGCGGTTCGTCGCCGCCATCGACGAGTTCGTGGTCGAACGCAACACCGCCGACGCTGACGCGACGGCCGACGACATCGCCCCACCCCGCTGAACGGCCGAGGGCGGGGGTCGGGGCGAGCCGGGTAGGGTGCCGGGAATGGCAGACCGGGCCACCTTCACGAAGGACGCAATGCAGCACGCAGGGCAGCTGTACTCGGCGGCCATGCGCATGACCCGCAACCGCGCCGAC
>SXKB01000175.1 GCA_005778215.1 Actinomycetota bacterium
ACGTTCGCCGAGCAGGGCGAGCACGGCGAGGAGAAGTGGCTGAAGCTCGAGCTGAAGCTGATGGCCGACGTCGCGCTCGTGGGTTTCCCCAACGTGGGCAAGAGCACGCTCATCAGCGTCATCAGTGCCGCGAAGCCGAAGATCGCCAACTACCCGTTCACCACGCTCGAACCGAACCTCGGCGTGGTGCGCTACCCGGGTCTCACCGAGTTCGTGGTGGCCGACATCCCCGGTCTCATCGAGGGCGCCAGTGAGGGCAAGGGCCTGGGGCACCAGTTCCTGAAGCACATCGAGCGCGCTCGGGTGCTGTGCATCATGGTCGACCTCGAGGACATCGAGGGCCCCGATCCGCAGGAGCAGGAGCGCATCCTGCTGCACGAGCTGGGCGAGTACCAGCCCGAGCTGCTCGACCGCCCGCGCGTGGTGGTGGGCACCAAGAGCGACAGCGCCATCTTCGACTGGGACGGCGAGATGATCTCGTCCATCACCCAGCAGGGTGTGCGCGAGCTGGTCAACAAGTTGGCCGAGTTGGTGCACCAGGCGCGCCAGGCGCAGCCCGAGAGCGACGGCATCGTCATCATCCGCCCCGAGCAGGAGGGCGCTCGCGTCGAGCGGCTCGACGAGCACGAGTTCCGCCTCATCGGCCGACAGGTCGAGCGAGTGGTCGCGCTCAACGACGTCACCACGCCCGAGGCGCTGTCGTACATCGACTACGCGCTGAAGCGGCTGGGTGTGCCGAAGATGCTCGCCAAGGCAGGAGCCCGCGACGGCGACATCGTCTGGATCGCCGGCTTCAGTTTCGAGTACCAGGACGAGGTGTAGGCCGTGCGCGTCGTGGCCAAGATCGGCACGTCGTCCATCACCGATCAGCTGGGTGTCATCGACACCGCGGTCATCGACGCGATGTGCGACCAGCTCGCCGCGCTGCGGGCCGCGGGCCACGAGGTCGTCCTGGTGAGCTCGGGTGCCGTCTCGGCCGGCGTGTCGGCGCTGGGCCTGACGGCGCGTCCCACCGACATGCCCACGCTGCAGGCCATCTCGGCCGCAGGGCAGAGCCGGCTGATGGAGACCTACAACCGTTCGCTCGGTCGTCATGGCCTGGTGGCGGCGCAGGTGCTGTTGGTGCCGCACGACTTCGTCGACCGTCGCCAGTACCTGCACGCCCGCCAGACCCTGGTGCGGTTGATGGAGCTGGGCTGCGTGCCCATCGTGAACGAGAACGACGCCATCGCAGCCGACGAGCTGCGGTTCGGCGACAACGACCGCATCGCCACGCTGGTGGCGCACAACGTGGCCGCCGATCTGCTGGTGCTGCTCACCGACATGCCCGGTCTGTACACCGCCGACCCGCGGCACGACACCACCGCCGAGCTCATCAGCGAGGTGCCGGCCGACGACCCGTTGCTGTCGGTGGAGGCCACGGCCAGCGGCAGCAACCGTGGCAGCGGGGGTATGGCCAGCAAGCTGTCGGCGGCGCGTATGGCCTCGTGGGCCGGGGTGCGGGCGGTCATCGCCAGCTCGGGACGGCCGAACGTGCTGGTCGACGCCGTCGCTGGCGTGGCGGTGGGCACCACGTTCCTCCCCAGCGATCGCAACCTGCCGGCCCGCAAGCTGTGGATCGGGTTCGCCACCAACGTGGAGGGTGCGCTGGTGGTCGACGACGGTGCCCGACGCGCGCTGGTCGAGCGCGGCACCTCGCTGTTGCCGGCCGGCATCACCGAGGTCATCGGTTCGTTCGGCAGCGGTGACGTGGTGGAGGTGCGCGACCTGCGCGGCCACACCGTGGCTCGCGGCATGGCGCTGGTCGACAGCGACGTGCTGCGCGGCATCAAGGGCAAGCGCACCACCGACCTGCCCAGCGACGTGGCCCACGAGGCCATCCACCGCGACGACTTGATGGTGCTCGCCGACCGCGCCTGACGGCGGCTCAGCGGCGCGCGAAGCGGCGGCGCAACTGGTCGAGCTCGGGGGCCTCGAGCAGCAGCAGCACCACCACGTACACCACCGCGCCGGTGACGGTGCCCACGCCGACGCGCAGCCATGCGCCGGCGCCGGCGTTGTCGCCCACCAGTCGTGCGGCGAACCACACCACCTCGGCCATCACCACCGAGGCGAGCAGCATGCGTGCCATCGCCACGTAGATGGAGCGCAAGGGGAAACCGGGCACCTTGTACGACGCGATCTGCAGCGCCCACACCGATGTGACCAGATAGGCGACCGCGAACGCCACGCCGAGACCGAGCAGGCCGTAGCGGTCGACCAACACCAGTGCGAGCACCACGTTGATGATGTTCTCGACCAGGTTCACGATGAACGGCGTGCGCGCATCGCGGTGTGCGTAGAACACGCGCATCACGAACAGGAACAGCGAGAAGCCCACCAGGCCGAGCGCGAAGCCCGCCAGGGCGCGAGAGGTGTTGAGTGCGTCCTCGGCGGTGACGTTGCCGTGCTGGAACGCAGCGCCGATGATGGGCCGGCGCAGCACGAACAGGCCGAAGCCGGCCGGGATGGTGACCAGCGCGATGAGGCGGATGCCCAGCGACGTCCGGTCGATGAGTGCCTGCTTGTCCTTGCGGTTGATGGCGCTGCTCATCTCGGGCAGGAAGGTGGTGGCGATGCTCATGGCCAGCAGGCCGTGAGGGAGCACGAACCACAGGTAGGCGCGGGAGTACGCGAACACCGAGCCGTCGCCACCACGGAGCAGGTTCCGGATCACCACCAGCGCCACCTGGTTGGCGACCACGTACGCCAGCGCCCACCCCGACAGGTTGCGCAGCGTGCGCACGGCAGGGTGGCGGAAGTCGGGTCGGAATCGGAGGCGCACCTTGGCGGCCACGAGGGTCGGGATGAGAGCGACGGCCATCACTGCGATGCCGAGCGTGGCACCGCCGCCGAGCAACCAGCGCAGCTGGTCGTTCTCCAGCACGTCGGTCAGTGTGGGCACCGCACCGTCGGTGACCGAGGGCACCAGCAGCAGCGAGACGATGATCACCACGTTGGCCAGCACCGGCACCCAGGCGGCGGCGAAGAACCGGCGGCGGGCGTTGAGCAGTGCCGTGGCCAGGGCGTTGAGGCCGTAGAAGAAGATCTGCACCAGGAAGATGCGCGCCAGCAGGGTGCCGACGTCGCGGTACTGGACGGCATCGACGTTCTCCGACACGAGCAGCGAGTACAGGCGGAAGATCAGCGGGGCGAGCGCCACCGCGACGACGGTGATGACGGTGACCACGAGGGCGGCCACGGTGACCACCGCGCTCGTGCCCTCGTCGTCCTCCTCGTCCTTCAGCCGGGTGAACAGCGGAACGAGGCTGCTGCTCAGCACACCGCCGATGAGCAACTCGTAGATCATGTTCGGCGTGCCGTTCGCCAGGTCGTAGGCGTCGGCCACCGCGCCCGGCGTGCCGAGCACGGCGCCCAGCACGGCCACTCGCACCACGCCCGTGACGCGCGACATGGCGGTGCCGGTGGCAACCGCCAAGTTCGACTTCAGCAGGCTGCTCACCGCATGCAGGGTAGTCGGCACCGGCCGCCGGGTGAGGTTGCCCTCACCCGGCGGCCGGTGCCCTCAGGTTCCCGAGTGTCAGTCGCGGCGCGGGCGCAGCGGCACCCGATCGGCTTCACGCGAGCCGGCGGCATCGTCGACCGACACCACCAGCCACCCGAGCGCACCCTGCGCCGTCACCGCCGCGGCGTCGACGGTGGTGGGGAGCACCAGCGAGGTGGCCGGGTCGAGCGAGCCGAAGTCGCCGTTGTTCACGGCCGGACGGGTGGGGTCGTAGATGCCGGTGGCCACCGTGTCGGGCGCCGCGAGCTGCAGCACCGTGAAGGTCTCGACGGTGACGCCGACGGGCCCTGTGGCTTGGATGGACGACGCCAGCACCGGCAACTGGGCGATGGTGCCGTTGTTCGGCGCGAAGCCGGTCCAGACGTCGACGAGGGCGAAGGTGGACAGGTCGAGCGTGAACGCCACGAAGTCGCCGTCGGGTGCGCCGGCGGTGAACAGGCCGTTGTCGACGCCGACGGTGACGAAGTCGGGAATGCCGTCGAGGTCGGTGTCGAGGTACACGTCGTACTCGGCGGTGGCCATCGTGGTGAACCGGTTGTTCGTGCTCACGTTGATGACCATCAGATCCTCACCGGGAGCGATGGGGAAGCTCTGCACGCCGACGTCGCGCACGTCGGGGGTGAGGGCGGTGCCGTTGTCGTTGGCCGCATCGGTGGCGATCCACTGGTACGTGTCGAACGTGCCGGCGTGTACACCCTTGTTGCTGAGATTGATGCGGTTCGTCACACGGTCGGCACCGGCCTTCGCCGTGGCCTGGATGTCGCTGAGGCCGTAGGGCACCAGCACCAGCGGGGCGCGCAGCGTGCTCACACCGGCGGCAGTGCCGCGCGGGGTGGCCACGAGGAGGCCGTTGATGTTGGTCTGGGCGCCGAACGCGTTGGCGCCCGCCTCGGGCAGGTTCTGCGCATCACGGATCTTCAGCGTGACGGTGATGGTGCGGCTGCCCTTCGCCGGCACCCGCAC
>SXKB01000176.1 GCA_005778215.1 Actinomycetota bacterium
ACCGGGCAGTCGAGCGGGTGGTTCGCGAGCAGCAGCTCGAGGATGCCCTCCTGCATGCGCTTCGTGGTGGGCGACTCGGTGTCGACCTTCATGTCGGGGCTGACGGGCACCATGCACGACACGGTGACGGCGGGGCCGCGACCCGAATCGGCCTCGACGAGGCACATGCGGCACTTGCCGACCGGTGCCATGCGCTCGTGGTAGCAGAAACGCGGGATGTACTCACCGGCATCGGCCGCCGCGTCGATGAGCAACTGGCCCTTGCGCGCAGTGTGCGGGCGGCCGTTGATGGTGATCTGCACCGCGTTGGGATCGGGCGGCGGTGCCTCGGTCTCGGCGGTCGGCTCAGTGGTGGTCATCGGGGGCTCCCACGCTCACGGGGATGTGCTTGCGCTCGACGATCTTCGCCTCGAACTCCTCACGGAAGAGGGTGAGCGCGGAGTGCACCGGCGCATAGGCCGACGGACCGACGAAGCAGATGGTGGTCATCTTGTACGGGAAGGGCGTCGCCTCGATGCCCAGCTTCGAGCTGGCGGCATGGGGGAAGTTGCCCGGGCAGATGGACTCGCCGATCTCGAGCAGCTGATCGAGGTCGGCCTTCGAGCCACGACCGTCGACCACACGCTGGAGCACGCGCTCGAGCCAGGTGCCGCCTTCACGACCCGGCGTGCACTGGCCGCAGCTCTCGGCGGCGTAGAAGTGCGTGAGCGTGAGCGCAGCCTTCGGGATGTCGGTGGTGTGGTCCATCACCATGATGGCGCCCGAGCCGAGCATGGAACCGGCGGCACCGACGAGGCGGCCCTCGAACGGCAGGTCGAGCTGATCGGGCGTGAACCACGGAGCCGAACCACCACCGGGCACGAACGCCTTGAGTTCGTTGCCGTTGCGGATGCCCTGGCAGAACTCGTCGCCGTAGAACAGGTCGCGGAAGGTGGTGGTGCCGTTGACGATCTCGTACACGCCGGGCCGGTTGACATGGCCGCTGACGGCCACCATGCGCGTGCCAGGTGACGTGGCGGTGCCGATGGCCGTGTAGGCAGCGGCGCCGTTGACCGCGATCCACGGCAGGTTCGACAACGTCTCCACGTTGTTGACGATGGTGGGCTGGCCGTACAGGCCGATGGCGGCCGGGAAGTACGGCGGCTTCAGACGCGGCTCGCCGCGCTTGCCCTCGAGGCTCTCGATGAGCGCCGTCTCCTCGCCCACCACGTACGCACCGGCGCCCCAGTGCAACACGATGTCGACACTGAAGTTCGTGCCGAGGATGTTCTTGCCGACATAGCCGGCGGCGTACGCCTCGTTGAGTGCCGTGCCCACGCGCTCGTGCGCCAGCGGCATCTCGCCGCGGATGTACAGGAACACCTGCGACAGCCCCGCCGCGTACGCGGCGATGAGGCAGCCCTCGATGAGTTGGTGCGGATCGCGCTCCATGAGGAGTCGGTCCTTGTAGGTACCGGGCTCGGACTCGTCGCCGTTCACCACGAGGTAGCGCGGGAACTTGCCGGGGGGCATGAGGCCCCACTTCGTGCCGGCGGGGAAGCCGGCGCCGCCACGGCCGAGCACGGTGGCGGTCTTCACTTCCTCGTGCACCTCGCCGGGCGTGCGGCGCAGTGCGGCCTTCAGGCCGTCGTACCCGCCGGTGGCGTGATAGCGCTCGAGCGTGTAGCCGTCGTCGAGCGAGAAGCGCGAGGTGACGATCTTCGGGCGGTCGCCGTCGTCGATGTAGCCGGCGGCCCAGGGATAGGTGCTCACGAGGTGGCCTCCGGCATCCATGCAGGCGTGACCGGCGCATCGGGCGACGCCACACCGGCGGCCTTCTCGGCCGGGATGGTCTGGCGCACCCGTGCGAGGGTGCCGTGCGGCGGGATGTCGCCGTCGAGACGACCGGCGCGCAGGTCGTCGATGAGCTGATCGAACGACTCGTTCGTCATGCGATGGCAATGGCGGTAGTTCACCTGCAGGTTCGGCGCCTCGGTGCAGGCCGCCTGGCATTCGGCGTGCTCGAGTGTGAACATGCCGTCGGCGGTGGTGCCGCCGGCCTTCACGCCCAGCGTCTGCTCGGCGTGGTGCATCAGTTCGTCGGCACCCAGGAGCTGGCAGCTCATCGTGCCGCAGATGTTCACCAGGTACTTGCCCACTGGCTGGAACTTGAACATCTCGTAGAAGGTGGCCGTGCCCATCACCTCGGCCGAGGTGGCACCGACCAACTCGGCGACGTGCGCGATGGCCTCGTTGGTGACGTAGCCGTTCTGCTGCTGCGACAGGTGCAGCAGCGGAATGGTGGCCGAGCGAGCCTTCGGGTACCGCCCGATGATCTCCTTGGCGAGGATGGTGTTGGCTTCGTTGAGACGGCTCACCTGTCGACTTCTCCCAAGACCGGGTCGACCGACGAGATGACGGCGACGGCGTCGGCCACGAGGCCGCCGCGCATCATGTGCGGCAGGCACTGGATGTTCACGAACGATGGCGCCCGTACGTGCATGCGGTACGGCGTGGGCGACCCGTCGCTCGCGATGTAGCACCCGATCTCGCCACGCGGGCTCTCGACCGCCACGTACACCTCACCCTCGGGCACCTTGAAGCCCTCGGTGAAGATCTGG
>SXKB01000177.1 GCA_005778215.1 Actinomycetota bacterium
CGAGGAGGCCGACCGCCTCGCCGACAACATCGTGGTCATCGACCAGGGGCGCATCGCCGCGGAGGGCACGGCCAAGCAGCTGAAGGCCCGCCTCGGCGACACCGTCATCGAGTTCGAGTTCGCCTCCCCGGCCGACGCCGCCCGCGCCGCCGAGGTGTTCAACACCGACACCAGCGCCGGCACCGTCGTCCGCCAGGTGATGACCGAGGGCGCGGCCACCTTGCGCGAGGCGCTCAACCGGCTCGACACCGCCGCGCTCGTGCCCGCCCACGTGGCGCTGCGGGAGCCCACCCTCGACGACGTGTTCCTCACCCTCACCGGCTCGAACGCGAACCCCAACCCCACCGACGAGTCCGGAGCTGCACGATGAGCGCCACCCTCGCCCCCACGCACCCACCCATCTCCACCCGTCAGGGCGCCGGCCTGGGCTGGGCGCTGCGCGACAACCTCGCGATGACCTGGCGCAACCTCACGGTCATCCGCCGCGTGCCGCAGCTGCTGGTGTTCGCGCTCATCCAGCCGATCATCTTCGTGCTGATGTTCCGCTACGTGTTCGGCGGTGCCATCCAGGCCCCGGGCGGCATCTCGTACGTGAACTACCTGATGCCCGGCATCTTCGTGCAGACCGTGGTGTTCGGCGCCATCAACACCGCCGTCGGCCTCGCCGAGGACCGCACCAAGGGTCTGCTCGAACGGTTGAAGAGCCTGCCGATGGCGCGCAGCGCGGTGCTGGGCGGTCGCGTGGCCGCCGACAGCGTGCGCAACGCCGTGGTGGTGGTGCTGATGATCCTCGTCGGCTACCTCGTCGACTTCCGACCCACCGGGTCCATCCTCGAGATGGTCGCCGCCGTCGCTGTGATGGTGATGTTCGGCCTGTCGATGTGCTGGATCTTCGCCGTCATCGGCCTGGTGGTGCCCAACGCCGAGGCCGCCCAGGCGGCGGCCTTCCCGCTCGTGGCGCCGCTGGTGTTCGCGTCGAACGCGTTCGTGCCCGTGGAGACCATGCCCGACTGGCTGCAGTGGTGGGCCGAACGGCAACCGGTGAGCGTCACCGTGCGAGCCGTGCGAGCGCTGATGCTGGGCACCGACCCCACCGACTACGTGTGGGCCAGCCTCGCCTGGTCGTTCGGCATCATGCTGGTGATGGCGCCGCTCGCGATCCGCAAGTATCGCCGGGCCTGAGGCGTACGCTCGCGGCGTGCGGGCACGACACGTCGCCACGGCCGCCCTCGTGGCGGTGATGGGTCTCGCCGCCGCATCGACGGGCCATGACGCGTCGGCCGCCGTGGGTACGTCGCCTGCCGAGGTGCCCAGCGTCGATGCCGCGGCCGATGCCGATGGCGCCACCGCCATCCGGCTCACCCCGCCCGGACGCACGTTCACGGTGGCCGCCGTCGGCGACTTCCTCGCCGAGGGCTTGGTGAACAACGCCGCCGCGGCCGCCGCTCGCCCCGGTGTGCGCTACGACTACGAGCCGCTGCTGCGTCCTCACGCCGCGCTGGTGCAGTTCGCCGACCTCGCCATCTGCCACATGGAGACCCCCATCGGTCCGCCGGGGGCCAAGGTGGGTTTCGTCGGGAAGGGCGCGTACGGCACCAACCTCATCGCCGCAGCGTGGGAGACCCCGTTCGACCTGAAGCGCGTCGGCTTCGACCGCTGCAGCACCGCGTCGAACCACGCCAACGACACCGGTGCCGACGGCATCCGCACCACGCTCGAAGCCCTCGACGCTGCCGGGCTCGGCCACAGCGGCACGGCGCGCACCGTGCAGGAGTCGGCCGTCACCACCTTCGTGGTGAACGGCGTGCGCGTGTCGCACCTCAGCTACGCGCGCAACAGCAACACCGGGTTCCCGCGCGACGAGTGGCGCCTCAACCGGGCCATCACCGCCGACAAGGTGCTGGCCGACGTGGCACGCGCTCGAGCCATCGGCGCCGAAGTGGTGATCGTCAGTCTGCACGTGTACATGGAGATGCAGACCGGACCCACCGCCGACGACCGTGCGCTGGTGAACACCATCACCGGCATCGCCAAACCCGATCTGGTGCTCATCCACGGCCCGCACGTGCCGCAACCGGTGGAGCGCGTCAACGGCATCACCACGTACTGGAGCCTGGGCAACTACATCTCCGGCATGGGCGTGGCGGGTCGCAACAAGTACAGCGACCTGCGCACGCTCGACGGGTTGATGGCGATGGTGCGGTTCACCCAACAGCGCGACGGCCGCTGGCTCGCCGAGCCGCGTACCGTGCTGCTGTGCAACGCGCTCGGCAGCCGGGTGGTGTACCCGGGCATCAGCACGCTGGGCACGCCGGGCATCTCGTCCACGTTGCGCAGCCAGATGCAGGCGTGCGTGAACCGCACGTCGGCGGTGGTCAGGGGGCTGTACTAGCCGCCAGCCACGCCTCCCAGACAGGGGCGTCGCGCGCCACGATGGTCGCGGCCTCGTCGCCGTAGAGGTACGACCACACCGAGGTCATCACGAACGCATCGTCGCCCTCGACCGCGATGAACGCGGTGCCGCGTGCGGGCTCGTCGAGCACCAGGCTGATGCGCCAGGACTCCACGCCGACCACCCGGCCGGCAAGGGGTGGAGCGCCCTCCCCGGTGACGTGCACGTGGTCGCCCAGCGCGGGTGCCGCCGGCACACCGAGCGCCGCAGTGACCCGCTGCCACACGTCGGCGCGCGGTCCGGGGCCGGTGGCCATCGGCAGCATCGACGCGCCCGACTCGCCACGGAAGTGCTCGAGGTGCAACTGCAGGTTCTGCAGGAACAATCCCCATCCGCCCGTCATCATCTCCTTCTGGGCCTGCCCTTCCGGCGTGTCGGGGAAACCGGCGTTCACCAGGCGCACCGTGTGCAGGTCGCCCGGACCGTCCTCCACCGTCCAGTCGAATGTCATTCCGCCGGCGGCCGTGGCCTCCTCGCCGCCGTCGAACCGCACCCGGCGCGGCGGGTCCCACACCACCACACGTCCGGGCACCACCATCTCGTCGCCCTGCCCGAACCGCGAAGTGGTGGCACCGCCCTCACGCTCCTCCACGGTGCTCGGCACGTACCACGCGCTCATGCCGGGGCCGGTGGCCACCGCCTGCCACACCTCGTCGACGGTGCCCTGCACCGGCACGCTCAGTTCCAACACGGTCGGGTCGCTCATCCCCGGAGGCTAGAACGCGTCCCGCGCCCGCTCAAGGGTCCCGAGACGTTCCGCACCCATGGGACTTTGGTACCTAGCCCGCCTCCGTACCGGTCGGTACGTTCGGCTCTATTGCGGCCGATCCTCCGTGCGAGGGTGGCCGCTCGGGGAACGAAGGGGACACCGATGAGCCAGACCGCAACACTCGCCAGTTCTGCCGCCGGCGGCACCACCGAGCACTTCGACGTCGTGGTCGTGGGCGCCGGCATCAGCGGTGTCGGTGGCCTGTACCACCTGCGCACCGAGTGCCCCGACCTGTCGGTGGTGGCGTTCGACAAGTTCGACAGCTTCGGCGGCACCTGGCACTGGCACAAGTACCCGGGCATCCGCTCCGACAGCCGTCGTGGGCTTTGCTGGATCGAGGTGCTCATTCAGCACCTGGACCGGCCAGAGATTTCGCGGCTGTTCGGGAAGAGCCTGTAGTTTGATGGTGCAATTGTGGCCGCACTGTGCTTTCTAAGAC
>SXKB01000178.1 GCA_005778215.1 Actinomycetota bacterium
CCATGCCTTTCCGCATCGACATGGGCTGGATGCACGACACGCTCAGCTACATGAGCCACGAGCCGGTGCACCGGAAGTGGCATCACCACGAGCTCACGTTCGGTCTGCTGTACGCGTTCACCGAGCGGTTCGTGCTGCCGCTGAGCCACGACGAGGTGGTGCACGGCAAGGGCAGCCTGCTGGCGAAGATGCCGGGCGACGACTGGCAGCGGTTCGCTGGTCTGCGCGCCCTGTACGCGTGGATGTGGGCGTTGCCCGGTGCGAAGTTGTTGTTCATGGGTGCCGAACTCGCACCGTTCACCGAGTGGAGCGAGAGCACCGGCCTGCCGTGGCACCTGCTCGACCATGCGCCGCACCGTGGGGTGCGGGACCTGCTCGCCGACCTCAACCGCCAGGCCGCGACGTGGCCGGCGGTGTACGAACGCGACCACGAACCGATGGGGTTCCAGTGGCTCGACGCCGACGATGGTGAGAACTCGATGTTCTCGTTCCTGCGGTGGGGCTACGCCGGCGGCACTGCCGTGGCGTGCGTGGCCAACTTCACGCCGGTGCCACGCCCGGGCCACCTGGTGGGTCTGCCGTGGGCAGGGGAGTGGGAATTGCTGGTCGACACCGACTCGCCCGCATGGGGCGGCAGCGGTTTCAGCGGCTACACGCTCGACGGCAGCACCACGTTCACGGCCACTGCCGACGTGCCGTGGCAGGGGCAGTCTGCCAGCGTGGGCGTCGACGTCCCGCCGCTGAGCGTGGTGTGGCTGGGGTCGCGTCGCCCGTGAAGCACATGCTGCGCGACCCGCGCATGCGACAGGTGATCGGTGCGTGCGTCACGCTCGGTTTCGCCGTCGGCGTGTTCGCCATCACGTTCGGGGTGAGCGCGGTGAGTGCCGGTGCCAGCGTGGCGCAGGCGTGCACGATGTCGTTGTTGGTGTTCACCGGCGCCTCGCAGTTCTCGGCGATCAGCGTCATCGGTTCGGGTGGCAGCGCCGCGTCGGCGTTCGGTGGGGCGGCGGTGTTGGCGGCGCGCAACGGCGTGTACGGCCTGGCGATGTCGCCGCACCTGCGCGGCTCGTTGGGCACGCGACTGGTGGCGGCCCAACTCACCATCGACGAGTCGACCGCGATGGCGGTGGCGCAGGACGATCCCGAGCACCGCCGCGCCGCGTTCTGGGTGACGGGTGCGAGCGTCTACGTGTTCTGGAACGCCGGCACCCTGATCGGTGCCCTGCTCGGCTCGGCCGTCGATCCGGCGAAGTTCGGTCTCGACGCTGCGTTCCCGGCGGCGTTCGTGGCCATTCTCTTCCCGCTGCTGCGCGATCGCGTGCCGCGCCGCGCTGCTGTCACCGGCGCGGTGGTGTGTCTCGCACTCATCCCGTTCGCGCCCGTGGGCGTGCCCATCCTGTGCGCCACGGTGGGCGTGCTGTTCGGGCTGCCGGCACCCGCCGACGACGCCGACCCGGCGGTGGCCAGATGAGCTGGACCCTGGTGTTCGTGCTCGCCGGCACGGCGTACCTGTTCAAGGTGTTGGGGCTGGTGGTCATCGGCGACCGTGTGCTGCCCCCGGTGCTGTCGCGGTGTCTGGCGCTCATTCCCGCGGCCTTGTTGGCGGCGATCGTCGTGAAGGACACCTTCAGCACCGGGCAGGATCTGGTGCTCGATGCGCGCGCCCTCGGCGTGGGTGCGGCAGCGCTGGCCGCGTGGCGGAAGGTGCCGCTCATCGGCGTCATCGTCATCGGGGCGGTGGTCACGGCCGCCGTGCGCGCCCTGGCCTGACGCCCCTTGCGGGACCTGGTGGCGGCGGCGCACCATGAACGTGGAGACCGACATGTCGCGATCGACGTCACCCCGCCGTCCACGGCTCGAGGGCCGCACGGCGTTCTGGCTCGCTGTCGGTGCCGTGGTGTCAGCGCCCGTGGTGTTGATCGTCTCGGCGGGGCTCGCGCTCGGTGCGGGGTTCTGCAGCGACAGCGACGAGGCCAACTGCCCGAGCACGTCGACTGCGGTCGTCGTGTTCGTGGTGGGATCGATCCTCGTGGTGGTGTCGTTCCTGATCGGGTTCGTTCGACTCGTCGTCGACGTCGTCGGTGGTGCTGCACCGGACCACGTGTGCCACGATCGCCGTGTCAACCGCAAGGCCGTGGTCGCCGTCGTGAGCACGCTCGCCGCGGTGGCGACGGGTGCCACGACCCGCTCTGCCAACGGTTGGTCCCTCTCGCTGGTGCTGCTGGTGGCGCCACTGGCGTCGTTCGCCGTGGTGCACGCCCTTCGTGCCATCGCCGAGGTGCGCGAGGCCGGCGTGGGCGCGCGAGGTGGAACCGCCGCGCGGTGGAGCCTCGCGGTGACGGTGGTGTCGATGGTGGTGCTGGTGCTGCTGCCCGTGTGAGCGGGCCGGCGTCAGCCTTCTTCGAGCAGGTCCTCGCGCACGGAGAGGGCGCCCTCGGCGGTGATCTCGTCGTCGCTGAACTCGCCGTCGCCGTCGATGTCGACGCCCGTGACCGTGGTCTGCTGCACGATGTCGATGGTGCCGTCACCGTCGACATCGACGAGGTGGGTGGTGGTCTCGCGCACGGCGTCGATGGTGCCGTCGCCGTCGAGGTCGATGTACTCGGTCTCGACGGTGGTCTCGATGCTGCCGTTCTCGGGGGTGTCGCTCATCCGGCGAGTCAATCACTCCCGGGGCGGCGGCGCAACGGGCGGTCAGGGCTGTTCGGCGAGGCGACGCAGATTCTTCAGGTTGCGTCGCCAGATGGGACCGAGCGCGATCTTGCCGCCGATCCAGGCCCCCAGCGGACCACCCATCCACCACGGGAAGGTGAGATCCTCGGCCCAGGTGAATCGGGTGCGACGCCCGAGGTCGATGGGTTCGATGGTGAACCGGCCGACGCCGGTGACGAGGCCGGTGTGGCGCACGCCCATCACCTCACCGGGTACCCATTCGGTGATCTCCATCTTGTCGACCAGCGAGAACGGCCCCACCTTGGTGTCGCACAGGAACTCGGTGCCCACACCGCGAGTCTGGTCGGAGGTGAAACGGATGGCGACGGCGTCGTGCATCCAGTCGACGTGCCGTTCCACCGGTTCGACGACCTCCCACACCCGCGCCGGAGTGGCGTCGATCTCGATGCCGACGACGATGCCCATGGGACGCGGGTCAGGCTTCGACCGACACCTTGCGCAACTGTTCGGCGGCGAGTTCGGGCGGCACGATGTTGATCATGACGCCCGTGCCGCGCTCGAAGCCGGCCGTGGTGACCAGCTTCGGGAACAGGTGCACGTGCCAGTGGTACGCGCCGGTGTAGTGGTGCGGTGCGGTGTGGAACACGAGGTTGTACGCCACGTCGCCGTGGATTTCGCGCAGTGCGACGAGCGAGTCGCGCACGGCCATGCCCATGGCCTTCAGCCTCTCGTCGCTGCTGTCGGTGAGGTGCAGGTCGTGCGAGCGCGGGATGATGAGCAGCTCGTAGGGCGACCCGGCCCAGTAGGGGCTGACGCACACGACGTCGTCGGAGGAGAACAGCACGCGCTTGCCGTCGACCAGCTCGGCCTCGATGGTGGCGCACAGGATGCAGCCGCCCTCGAACCGGGAGAAGGCACGCTGCTCCTCGAGGATCTCACCCGGTACGAACGGCAGACCGAGCAGTTGGCCGTGCGGGTGCGCCAACGAGGCGCCGGCTTCACGGCCGTGGTTGATGATGGCCTGCGTGTAGCGCACGTTCTTGCTGGCGGAGTGCTGCTGCAGGCGGCGGCTGAGCATCTGCATCATCTGCGCAGCGTCGTCATCGGTGAACAGGTGCGTGCCGCCGACGTGGTCGGGCGTGTACACGAACACCTCGTGGATGCCGCTGGCCTCGGCCTCCACGTGCACCGGACCGAGATGGTGCACAGCGAACGGCTCGTCGCCGTCGAATGCCGGGTACAGGTTGGGGATGAGGCGCATGCGCCAGTGGCCACCCTCGTCGAGCGTCTCGAGCGCCGGCAACGTGGCTTCCTCGTTGCCCGGGCAGAACGGACACGGGCGATCGGGCTCGGCCTCGACCTGCGCGGTGCGCGGGGCGAAGTCGGACGGACGCTTGGCCCGGTCGGCGACGATGGTGACCCACCGGCCGGTGAGGGGATTCAGGCGGAGTTGACTCACAGCACGGTCAGCCTACGACCATTCGCTCCGACAGGTGCGGACGTGCGGCAAAACAGACGTCACCGCCGGTAGACGCTCACGTGCCGTGAGCTGTCGGGCCCGAAGGGTGTGCGATCGAAGCCCGACCAGCGGTCGGTGAGGTGCAGGCCGGCGGCCGCGGCCATGTCGTCGAGTTGGCCGGGCGTGGCCCAGCGGATGCTCCATGGGCGCAGTTTCACGCCGCCTGCCTCGGTGATGTCGATGTACTGCCCCTCGGCGGTCTGGTGCTCGGGATCGGACGTGCTGACGCTGAGCACCACCCGATCGGCGGTGACCGAGCGCACCGTCAGACTCGATGCCGTGTCGGGCGCCACCTCGGGCACGAACGCCTCGATCGCGAAGACACCACCCTCGGTGAGTCGTTGCGCCACGGCGTGACAGCACGCCTGCTGGCGGGCCGGGGTGAGCAGGCTGAAGAACGTGTTGTAGGCGACGAACACCAGGTCGAACGGGCCGTCGGGCAGCCCGTCGACCATGTCGCCCACCACGACGCGCACGTCGTCACCGCCCGGCTTGCCGCGCAGACGGTCGAGCATGGCCGTGCTGGTGTCGACCCCGGTGACGTGGAGTCCGCGGTGGGCGAGGGGTGCGGCCAGGCGCCCGGTACCGACGCCCAGTTCCAGCACGCGGCCACCGGCGGCGAGTTCGGCGAGGGTGGCGGTGGTGGCATCGACGTCGGTGATGTCGGCATACCACTCGTCGTACACGTCGGCGAACCCGTCGCCATAGCTCTCGTCGTGGTAACCGCGCATCTCCCCATCTTCGGTCAGAATGGCGCCCGTGAGCCAGTGGGACGCGACCGCGCGACCGAACGCCCCGCGGTTGCGGCGCACCGACCGACTGGTGCTCGGCTCCTTCGACGGTGCGGCCCACGTGTTCCAGCGCTCGGCACGCGGCATCGTGCTGGGTTCGGCGGTGCTGATGGTGCCGATGATGGCCATCAACCTGCTGCTGTCGGTGGTGGCGTTCCGCGACTTCGACTCGTTCGACTCGCTGTTCGTCGATCGTGGATTCGTGGGCGTGGAGAGCAGCACCGTGTTCTTCGGTGTGCTCGTGCAGTCGTTCACGGCGCATCTGCTCGGCGCGTACGCGGCGGTGTTCGTGGTGGACCACCAGATGGGCGGTGCGCCCACCATCCGACGTGCGCTCGGTGCGGTGTTGCGACGGCTGCCCATGCTGCTGCTCACCTGGGTGCTCACGCACTGGTGGGCGATGCTGGTGGCCCTGTTGGCGGTGAATGCGCCTGTCGTCGCCGCCGCCACCGTCGTGTTCATCGCGCCGGTGGTGGCACTGTTGTCGGCGTTCGTGCTGGTCGTGGTGCCGGTGCTGATGACCGAACGGCAGGGGGTGCGCAGCATCGGCCGCGGCATCCGCCTCGCCCGCGGTCGGTTCGGTGCGGTGTTCGGCTTCGTGGTGCTGTGCGGTCTGCTGGGTGGGGCGCTGTTCGTGTTCATCGGCCAGCTGCCGATGCTGCTCGAGTCCACCGGTCTGGTGACGTTCGGTTCGATCGGTTACCTGGTGCAGGGTGTGACCGTGCAGGTGGCGCTGTTGGTGGTGCTGCCGCTGGTGGCGGTGGCGACCGCGCAGTTCTACCTGCAGCTCCGCGTGCACGTGGAGGGACTCGACCTCGTGCTGGCCGCCGACCGGGCGTTCGGGGCGGCGACGTGATCCGCTGGTTGCGCGCCGCGCCGGAACCGGTGGACCCCGGTGTGCTCGACACGGTGTCGCAGAACCCCGACGACGCGCGCGAACAGGCCTGCCGCATCGTGGAGGCCACGCCGTCGGTGTGCCGACCGCCGTCGACCACCGTGCCGTCCGAACCGTCCGACGGGTTCGATCTGTCGTTCCTGGGCGTGTTGTTCTGGGCGCTCGTCGTGCTCGGTGTGCTGCTGCTGCTGGTGGCGCTCGTGCGGGCCATCGCCGGCCGATCGCCCCGCCAACGCCACGCGAGAGCGGCACACCACGACGTCGAGTTCGACGACGAGGTGGAGGCCGGGTTCGTGCAGGTCGACCGTTCGCGTGAACCCACCGACTGGCGAGCCGAGGCCGAGGCACATCGTCGTGACGGGCGGTACCGCGACGCGTTGCGATGCCGGTACAGGGCGCTGGTGGGTGACCTCGCACGGCGCGGCCTCATCGACGAGATCCCCGGCCGCACCACCGGAGAGGAGCGCGTGCAGTTGCGCGAGGTGCGCCCCGTCGCCGCGGCGTCGTTCGATGCGGCAGCCGACCTGTTCGACGATGCGTGGTACGGCCATGCGGAGGTCGATGCGAGCGACGACGACCGGTTCCAGGCACTCGAACGCGACGTGCTCGTCACTGCCGGGGTGCCGCGATGAGTGCTCGGCGCGTGGCCCCCACGTCGACCGGTGGCGCCAAGTCGGCGCTCGCCGTCGTGCTGGTGGTGCTCATCGCCGTCGCGATGATGATGCTGCTGCGGGCGCAGCCTTCGTCCGATCCGTTCGACCCGCGAAGTGGCGCTCCCGACGGTGCTCGTGGCCTGGTGGTGTTGCTCGAACGGTTCGGCGCCGACGTCGACGTGAGCCGTTCGGTGCCCGACGGCAGCGACGTGCGTCGGGTGCTCGTGCTGCAGGACCGCATGGGTGAGGAACAGCGCGCCGACCTGCTGGCCTGGGTGCGCAACGGTGGGGTGCTGGTGATGGCCGACCCCGACAGCCCGCTGGCCGGACCGTCGGCCGGGGTGATCTCCGGGGAGGGCACCGGGATGACGGGCGACGTGGCCGACGAGACGAACGTGCCGCTCGACGACTGCACGATCGGCGCGTTGCGTCACCTGCGCGGCCTGTACGTGGCCGACGGTGTGCGTCTGCGCAACGACGGCGCGGTGGCCTCGTGTTTCGCCGACGGTGCCCGCGCGTTCGTGGTGCTGCGCGAGGAAGGTGCGGGCAGCGTGGTGCAGTTGGGTGACAACTCGCTGTTCACGAACCGGTTCCTGCGCTTCGCCGACAACGCTGGGCTCGCCACGGCACTGTTGGCCCCGCAGGAGGGTGCGAGGGTCACGGTGCTGGTGGGGTCGGAGGCGCCGGCCACGTCGGCCGACATCGGCAGTGGCGAGCAGACGTTGCTCGATCTCGTTCGGCCCGGCGTGTGGATGGCCCTCGCGCAACTGATGATCGCCTTTCTGGTGTTCGCCACCGCTCGGGCCGTGCGTGCCGGACGGCCGGTGCGCGAGCCCGAGCAGGTGCCCATCGCAGGCAGCGAGTTGGTGGTCGCCACGGGCCGCCTGATGCACCGTGCCCGGCACGAGCAGCGCGCCGGTGCCCTGTTGCGCGCCGAGCTGCATCGCGAGTTGTGCGCCGCGATGCGCGTGCCCGCCACGACGACCGTCGAGGTGCTCGACGCCGCCGTCGCGGCGCGCGCCGACCTTGCACCCGGCCGTGTGGCCGCGGTGCTGCAGACCGACGTGGCCGATCAGCAGCAGCTGCTCGACCTCAGCCGCCGAATCCAGGAGATCAGGGATCTCGTCACCGAAGGAGTCCGCAAGTGACCGACATTGCAGGAGCCACCCGTTCACCGCTCGACGCCGTGCTCGCCGTCCGTGCCGAGGTCGCCAAGGTGGTGGTGGGGCAGGAGGGGGTGCTGTCCGGCACCATCGCTGCGCTGTTGGTGAACGGCCACGTGCTGCTCGAGGGCGTGCCCGGTGTGGCCAAGAACCTGCTCGCGAAGAGCCTTGCGGCAGCGTTCGACATGGAGTTCACCCGCCTCCAGTTCACCCCCGACCTGATGCCGAGCGACGTGATCGGCCAGCAGTTGGTGGCGCAGTCGGGTGACGGCATGCGCTTCGAGGTCCGTCAGGGTCCGGTGTTCACCAACCTGCTGCTCGC
>SXKB01000179.1 GCA_005778215.1 Actinomycetota bacterium
CAAGACCACGCTGCTGCGCATCGCCTCGATGTACGAGCACCCGAGCGGCGGCACCGTGGAGGTGCTCGGCGAACGGCTCGGCCGCACCGACGTGCGCGAACTGCGCCGGCGAGTGGGGTACATGTCGGCCGCTCTGGCCGCGCAGATCCGGCCCGAGCTGCGCGCCCGCGACGTGGTGATGACCGCCCGTTACGCCGCGCTCGAGCCGTGGTGGCACCGGTACACCACCGCCGACGAGGCCCAGGCCGAGTCGTGCCTCGATCGCATGGGGGTTGGCTGGACGGCCGATCGTTCGCTCGGCACCCTGTCGTCGGGCGAGCAGCAACGGGTGCTGCTGGCCCGCACACTGATGAACGATCCCGGCGTGCTGCTGCTCGACGAGCCCAGCGCTCGGCTCGATCTCGGCGGCCGCGAGCAGCTCGTGACTGCCCTGTCGGAGTTGACGCTCGACCCCACCGCTCCCCCGCTGGTGTTGGTCACCCATCATCTCGACGAGGTACCACCCGGCATGACCCACGTGTTGATGTTGCGTGACGGGCAGGTGGTGGCGAAGGGTCCGATCGACCGACATCTCACTGCGGCCAACCTGAGCACCACGTTCGGCATGCCGCTGCAGCTCGAACGGCGTGCCGACGGCCGGCTCAGCGCGTGGAACGCACCAGGGTGAGCAGCCGCTCGCGACCGTTGGTGATCTGATCGGCCAACGCCCGTTCCAACACACCGCCGGTCCACAGCCCGCCGCCGTAGTGCAGATGCATGTGCAACGCGCTGCCCTCGCCGGTGGGGGTCACCTCGGCGCGCAGCACCCACGGTGAGTGCGATCGGCCGTCCACCTCGTGCCGCTCGAACACCGCGACGTGCGCGGCAGTGTCGTGGAGCGTGCGCCGCATGCGGAGTTGCTTGCTCCGGGCGAACGGGCCGATGCGGGCGCGCAGTTCGATCTGCCACTCCGGCGGCTCGATGACGTCCGCGACCAGCTGCGCCCGGTGCACGAGATCGACCCACGCCGGGTACCGGGCGAGATCGTCGACGAAGGCGAACAGTTCGTCGGGAGCACACGGGGCCTCGAGCGATGCATGGACATCCACCCGTGCAGTATCGCCGATCCATTCGCGTCCCTTCACAGTTTCCTCACAGGTGATCGTCAGAGTGCGTGGTGTCAGCCCATCCCCCGACACGCGAAAGCAGGGAACGACATGAACCTCACCACCAAGCTCCTCACCGGCGCCACCGCCACCGTCATGGCCACCGCCATCGGCGTCGGCTCCATGGCCTCGGCCGCCGCACCCACGGCGGCTGCCCGGCCGTCCGTCGACGTGCAGGCCCGGTGCGAGCGCGAGCCGCAGATCACCGCGCAGTACGACAAGACCCACGCGGCGCTCACGAAGCGCATCGCCAACCTGCAGGAGCGCCAGCAGAAGGCCGAGGCCAACGGTCGCGACCAGCTGGCCGGCCGTCTCGAGCGCCTCATCCAGCGCCTGCAGCAGACCGACACCAGGATCACCAACCGGTACGACAAGTACCAGACGTGGTTCGACGCCAACTGCCAGGCCGGCTGAACCCCTCGCACACAGGCCCCCGAGGCACCGGCGCTCCCTTCGTGGGGGCGCCGGTGCCGCGTGCGAACTCAGTCCTTGTCGTGACGGTCGCGGCGCCCGAAGGCACGCGACAACAGAGGGCTCTCCACCGCGAGCAGACCATCGAGGTCGTCGGACTGGTCGAACACGGGCTTCCACGGCGCAGTGGTCCCACCACGCGAACCCATCATCACTTCCGGCCCGGGAACCGCCGGGCGCTCGTCGTCGGGTTCGTCGGGCACCACACCGAGCTCCAGCTGCCCCGTCTCGTCGCGTCCCGACGTCTTCGACCGCTTCGACTTCGTCTTCACCGGGGCAGGCGTCACGACTTCACGCGGCTTGAACAGACGCGGCACGGCCTCGCGCCGATCGTCGAGCATCCAGCCGAGCGGCACCACCATGGCGTCGGCGTGCCGGCGACACAGCACGCCGCCGCGGTAGCCCACGGCGTCGTCGAACGGCTCGATCCACACGGTGAGCTGATCGGCGTCGATGCCGTAGATCACCTCCGCGGGTTGCGAACAACCTGGGCGTTCGCACAGTCGAGCCATGCTGCGAAAACTAGTGGGCACGACGCTGCGGGTGATGGACGCTCCGCGCGAATCCGGCGGACGATCGCTCAGGAAACGAACAAGGCCCCGGCCGGCGAACCGGACGGGGCCTTCGTGGTGGGCGATACAGGGCTCGAACCTGTGACCTCTACGGTGTGAACGTAGCGCTCTAGCCGACTGAGCTAATCGCCCTCACAGGCAGGGCAATCTATCAGTTGCCCTCGCGATTGCCACCCGTCATCCGGGGCGGATGCAGGCCGTGCCGAGACCCAGTTGATCGCGGTGCGGCTCGGCCGTTGCAGGGCAGGTCTCCCCCGCCGGCACGAGCACCTCCACCACCCCGTCGTGCGGTTCGGTGCACAGCCGTTCGGACGCGTCGCCGTTGGCTTCGATGATCACGCAGTCGCCCGGCTGGAGCAGGTTGTCCACCGTCGGCGGAGGGGGATCGGACGACGTGGCGACGCCGAGCACCACGAAACCCAACACGCCCACGGCGAGGACGCCCATGAACTTCCAGGGGAACCTCGCGGGCGGCAACGGTGCCAGCACGACGGGATCCGGCGTCGGCGCCGCAGCCCGCGGCATGGCCGCGGGTGCCCGCAGGGACCGATCGTACGCGTGCCGAGCGACCGGGTCACCCAGCACCTGCCACGCACGGTTCACCTCGGCCATGCGCGCCGCCGACGACGCACCGGCGCGGTCGGGGTGGTGCGCACGCGCAGCCCGGCGGTACGCGTCGCGAATGACCGACGTCGGGGCGTCGGGCGCGACACCGAGCAGGTCGTAGTAGGTGGCGATGGCCACAACCCTACGATTGCTCAGGCGTCGGTGCTGCCTCCGGATCGCCAATACACGCCGGCCTCGCGCGACATGAAGCCGTCGTCGACCAGATAGCGGCGCAGTGCCGCCGTGTCGGGGTGGCGCTGCCCGATGACGAGGTTGACCATCTGTTCGGTGTAGCGACGGCCAGGTTCGAAGTCCTGCGCCAACCAGTCGAGCAGCAACTGCCGCTTGGCGTGCTTGCTCGGGATGGTGACGATGCGCCCGTCACGCACGAACGCCTTCAGGTGCGCTGGATCAGTAGCCGAGCTCGACATGGATGGGCCCGACCAGTGGTTCGCCGTTGGCGAAGTGGCGCACGTTCGTGGAGATGCGGTCGCCCAGCAGCGGCACGGCCATCTCGGGCGTGTTGCCGACGTGCGGGGTGATGATGCAGTTCGGCAGGTGCCACAGCGGGTGATCGGCCGGCAGCGGCTCGGGCTCGGTGACGTCGAGCGCGGCACCACCGATGACGCCCTCCTGCAGCGCCCACACCAGATCGTCGGTGACGATGTGACGACCGCGAGCCACGTTGACGATCCACGCGTCGGACCGCATCTGCTCGAGCTCGCTGCGCGAGATCATGCCCTCGGTCTCCGGTGTCAGCGCGAGCGCCAGGAACACCACGTCGGCATCGGCGAGCGCGTCGACGTAACGGTCGGGTTCGAGCACCTCGTCGGCACCCTCCATCTCCTTCACGCGGTTGCGCACCACGGTGACCCGGCAATCGAACGGCTGCAGCAAGCGCAGCAGTTCCTCGGTGATGCCACCGCCACCGAGCACCGTGACGTTGCAGCCCTTCAGGTTGCGACCGTGCGGTCGCCCCCACTCGGTGGCCCGGGCGTACTGGTGCACATGACGCAGGCCGGCCAACGCGAGCGACACGGCCAGTTCGGCCACGGGCTCGGCGTAGACGCCCTTGCCGCAGGTCCAGACCCGGTCGTCGTCGACCAGATCGACGAAGGTCTCGATGCCGGCGAAGGGCAACTGCACCCAGGCGAGGTCGGGGTTCTCGGCCAGCGCGACACGCAGCGACTCGGGGTCGCGGGGTGCCGCCCAGACGAGTGCTTCGGCATCGGCGAGAGGGACGAGGTGACCGCCGCCGGCGGTGATGGCATCGGCCATCCAGCTCGGCGCGCCGTCGGGCGCGAGTGCGATGCGAGGAGGCCCGTCGGAATCGGGCCCGGTTCGTGGCGCGGTGGTACTTGGCATGGTGCTGCGAGGCTATCCCGCAGCGAGGATGCGCGCAGCGACGGTTTCGCCGCTCTCCAACGCACCCTCCATGTACCCGGTGCACTCGGCCACGTGCTCGCCGGCGAGATGCACTCGCCCCCACGGCTCGCGCAGCACCGACCAGAAGGCCGTGACCTGCCCCGGCTCGTACACCGAGTACGAGCCGCCGAACCGGGGCTCGGTGCTCCACGCCCGCGAGTACCCGCCGAGCGCGTGCGCCGTGAGGCCGTGCATCGAGCGCATCTCGGCCGCAGCGAGCTCGATGCGCTCGCCCTCCGGCATCGTGGCCCACTCGTGGCCGCCGTCGCCACCGCAGTAGCTCATCAGGATGCCGGTGTCGCCCGGCTGGTCGGCGGTGGGTTCGTAGATGCGCTGGGCACGACCCGCCGTGGTGGCGTAGCCCGCCGGCCACTGCCGCGCCGACCACTGCACCGACGTCTTGGTGACCGTGCCGTACCCCAGGCCGTGCACGGCGGCGTGCAGCGCCTCGGGCATCGGCGTACGGAAGTCGACCCGCCGCAGCGGCACCAGCGAACACGCCAACACCAGGTGATCGGCGTCGAGCGTGCGGCGGTCGGTGTGCACGATGACACCGTCGGCGTGCTGCTCGACGGCCGTGAGCGTCTCGCCGAAGTGCACGACATCGCCGAGTTCCGCGGCCATGCCATCGGCGACCTGACTGAAGCCGCCCTCGACACGGAACGCGGTGATGGTGCGGTCGCCCGCTGCGTCACGTTGGTGCGCGCGCTGCTGTGCCACGAACAGCAGCGACACCTGCCGCGGCTCGGCGGCGAACTCGCCCTGCGAGTCGCGGCGCTTGAAGATCGCGGCCAGCTCACCGAGGTCGGCACGCTCGGCCACGTCCTGCAGCGACTGGGCGTCGGCCTCGGCGGCCTGTGGGTGCAGGTGCGGCGCATTCGCATCGATGACCCCGGCGGTGACCGCGTCGACGATCGCCTCGAAGCGTTCGAACTGCTCGTCGATACCGGGATCGGCCGTGCGGATGGCTGCGGGGTCGAGCAGCCGACCACCGTGGTGCAACCAGCGGCGGATCACCGTCCACTGCTCGCCCGTGCCGAGCGTGCGCACGCCGAATCGATCGAGCAGCTCGAGCATGCGATGGTGGTGGTCGTCCACCCACTCGGCGCCACTCTCGCTGTACTGGCCACCGGTGAACACGTCGCGCACCGTGCGCACCCGGCCGCCGGGCCGCACTCCCCCCTCCACCAGCACCACATCGGCACCGGCAGCGGTCAGTTGTTGTGATGCGCGCAGCCCCGCAAGACCTGCACCGACGACGACGACCCGCATGGCCGAGGTCAGCCGCCGCCGAGCGTCGCGGCGATCTGCGCCGACGAGTCGCCCGACTTCTTCAGCACGCGGGCCACGAAGGCCAGCAGCGCCATCGTCATCACGAACAGCACCACCGAACCGACACCCCAGAACGGCTTGATCTCGCTCTTCGTCGCCGAGATGAGCGCCACCGGGAAGGTGGACGACGCACCGCTGATGAGCGACGAGATGATGGTGTTGTCGAGGCACAACGTGAACGACAGGAGGCCACCGGCGATGAGCGCCGACGAGATGAGTGGCAGCGTGACCTGGCGGAACGCACGACCTGGCGGCGCGCCGAGGTCGGCGGCCGCTTCCTCGAGCGAGGCGTCGAGGCCGGCGAGGCGTGCCCGCACGATGAGCGTGACCACGGCACTGGCGTACAACGACTGGCCCACCCACAGGCGGAGCATGCCGAACGGCACCCCGAACGTGTCGCTGTTGAACGGGCCACCGATGCGCTGCATCCAACCGGCGAGCGCGATGGCGTCCATGATCTCGGGAGTGACGAGGATGAGGAACAGCAGCGCCATCATCACCTTGCTCCACGTACCCGGGTGACGGGCGAGCGCCACACCGCACAGGCCACCGATGGTGACCGCGATGATGGTGGCGCCGAACGCAGCGAGGAACGAACCGCGCAGACCCTCGCCCACGCCGGCCTGCTGGAAGATGGTGAGGTACCAGTCGGTCATCATGCCGTTGATGACGATGGCCAGGGCGAACGCCACGATGGCCGACCAGCGCGACAGTTGGCGGTGCTCCTTCTTCGTGAGCGCCCGCACCACGATGGGCAGGATGATGCCGACCGCCATGATGATGGCGAACCGCACCAGCATCGGCCCGGTCTTCGCGAAGTCGAACAGGCCGACCATCGGGATGCCCGACGGGGTTCGACCGGGTTCGCCACCCCACCACACCGTGCTGTAGCGACCGCTCCACACCGAGAACGACGGACCGTCGTTGAACGAGTGGCGGATGACCAGCCCGATGGGAATGAGCATGAACAGCAGGACGAGCGTGGTCCAGACCGCGAGCAACGGCTTCACCGGATCGGGGAAGCGACTCGCCGTGGCCTCTCGACGAGGACGGCTGCGCCACCGGTCGACGGCAGGGCGCATGAACCGCAAGAGGGTGCGGACCAGCCACACCACCCCTGCGAACACGACCAGGCTGAGCAACACCATCACGATCATCAGCACGGCCATGGCAGAACCTTGCGGCCAGTCCTGTGAGCCGCGGAACTGGCTGTCGATGAGGGCACCGACCATGAAGCCCTTCGAGCCACCGAGGACGGTGGCCGTGACGTAGTCGCCGCACATCGGGATGAACGTGAGCACGATGCCGGCGATGACGCCTGGGCCGGACAGCGGCAGCGTGACGGAGAAGAACGTGGAGACCCGGTTGGCGCCGAGGTCCTTCGAGGCCTCGCGCAGCGAACCTTCGATGCGATCGAGGGCCACGAACATCGGCAGCACCATGAAGCCGACGTAGTTGTAGACGATGGCCAGGAACACGGCGGTCTTCGTGCCGAGCACGTCGAGCGGCCCGTCGATGATGCCGATGTCCTGCAACCACTTCGAGAGCTCACCGTTCGCGGAGAGCGGGATCTTCCAGGCGATGGTGCGAATGAGGAAGCTGGTGAAGCTGGGGATGATGATGAGCGCCAGCAGGATGGCGCGCCATTTCTCGGTGACCTTGAAGGCCAGGAAGTACGACACCGGAAAGCCGATGACGAGGCACAGGAACGTGGCGAACACGGCGATCCGCAGCGTGCTGGCGAACACGTTGAAGAAGTCGGCCGTGAACACCTCGCGGTAGTTGTGCAGGCCGAGGTCGCCGAAGTCGACCGGGATGAGCTTCGTGGAGTCCTTCGTGCCGAACGAATAGACCACGATGATCGCGATCGGGGCGACGAAGAAGAAGAGGTACCAGACGAACGACGGAAGGGCGAGGCCCCACGTGGGGCCTCGCCACTTCCGCTTGTTCGGCACGTGTGCGGATGCCGTCACGACGGATCAGCCGGCGGCTGCGGCCTTCACCTTGTCGAGGATCTCGACGAGGCGATCCTGGGCCGAGTTCACGGCGCCGTTCTTCATCGTCTTCACCTGCTCGTCGGGGAAGAAGATCATGTCGACGAGCGGGGCCTCCGGGGCGAGCTCGGCCATCAGCTTGTCGATCTGCTTCATGCCGCTGTGGTAGCCGTGGTAGGTGAGGTCCTTGATGCTGATCTCCGGCGTGAGCAGCCAGTTGATCCACGCGTGGGCGGCCTCGGGGTTCGGGGCGCCGGTGGCGATGCAGTAGTTGTCCATCCACAGCTCGGTCTCGGGAGCACCGAGGCCCCACACCCAGTCCTCCGGGTTGCCACCGGCATCGGCGATGCGGGCGTAGGCCTGACGGGCGTCACCGTTCCACGCCATCGACAGGTCGTACGCACCCTCGGCGATGGCCGTGCTGGGGTAGCTGTCGAACGCCTTGATGTGCTTGGCCATGTTGTTCACGAGGAACTCCTCGCACGCGTCGTGATCGGCCGGATCCTCGGTGGTCCAGTCGATGCCGTTGGCCCAGAAGTACGGGCCGCACACGTTCGGCGCCGTGTCGAGCCACGAGGTGCGGCCGCTGGCCGGGCCGGCCGTGGCGTCGAAGAAGTCGTTCCAGGTCTTGATCTCGGTGGTGACCACCGTCTTGTTGTAGATCCAGCCCGTGCTGCCCCAGTCCTTGCAGACCGAGTACTCGTTGCCCGGGTCCCAGCTCTGCTTGAGGTACAGCGGGTCGACGTTCACCATGTTGGGCAGCAGCGAGAGGTCGAACTTCTGCAGCAGACCCTTCTCGATCATCTGCGGGATGTACGGACCGGTGGGCACCACGATGTCGAAACCGCTGTTGCCGTTGGCGGCCGACAGCTTCGTGATGAGGTCCTCGTTGCTCGGGTAGTAGTCGACCTTCATCGTGACGCCGAGCGTGCTCTCGGCGAGCGCCCCGACGATGTCGGGATCGTTGTAGTCGCCCCACGTGAACATCGCCAGCGAACCGCTGCTCTTGTTGATCACGTTGCTGTACTGGCTGAGCAGTTCGCTGCTGCTGCCACCGCCGGTGCTGCCACCGGTGGTGTCACCGCTGCCGCTGCCGCCGTCGCTGTCGTCGCCGCAGGCGGCCAGAATGGCCAACCCTGCTGCGGCGCCGCCGACCTGGAAGAGCGCACGGCGCGAGAGCGCCGAGCGGAAGCTGTCGGGTGCCAACATCCGCATCGGTTCGTTGGGCTTGGTCATTCGGGTTTCCCCCTTGAGGTTGTGGTACGCGGGATGTGCTCAGGACTCGGCGTCGAGCGCCGGTTCCTTCAGCACGAGATCCGCCTGAGCGGCGGAGAACATGTAGACGTCGTCGGCACTCCACGTGCTCCAGACGGGGTCGCCCACCGAGAGACGCACGGCCTGTGCGCGCGGGGTGAGCACGACGATGGTACGCCGCGGGGTGCGCACGACGTACTGCAGGGTGTCACCGAAGTGCGACACGCCGGCCACTTCGCCCGCCATCACGTTGGCGGTGGTGCCGGGGTCCTCGGTGCGCAACACGACGCTCTCGGGGCGCACGGCCACGAGGGCGTCGGCGCCGGCCGGCACGTTCTCCTCGGGCTTGGACACGACGAACACGGTGCCATCGTCGGCAAGGGCACCGGTGCCGTTGGCCTTGCCGGTCCAGAAGTTGTTGCGGCCGATGAAGCCCGCCACGAACGCGCTGGCAGGGCGTTCGTAGACGGTCTCGGGGTCGGCGAGCTGTTCCACGTGCCCGTCGAGCATGATGGCGATGCGATCGCTCATGCTCATGGCTTCTTCCTGGTCGTGGGTGAC
>SXKB01000180.1 GCA_005778215.1 Actinomycetota bacterium
GAAGGCGCCCTGGAACTTCTCCACCGCAGCGTCGATGTGCGCCTCGGTCATCAGCGTGTTGAGCACCAGGAAGCCGCGCGACGCGAAGTACAGCCCGTGGTTCATGCCGGCCAGGTGCACCAGGCGCATCGTGTCGCCCTCTTCGCGCAACAGGTTCGCCACGGGCGGCGTCTCGGTGAAGTACATGTTGATGAGCGAGCCGATGCGACGGCTGGAGTACGGCAGACCGGCCGAGGCCGCCGCAGCGGCGATGCCCGCGTCGAGCCGCTCGGCGAGGCCCGCCATGGTGTCGATCTTCTCGGCGGTGAGGTGGCCGAGCGACGGGATGCCCGCCGCCGTGGTGACGGGGTTGCCGTTGAACGTGCCCGAGTGGAGGATCTTGCCGCGACGCGGATCGAGCAGGCTCATCAGGTCGGCACGACCGCCCACGGCACCGACGGGATAGCCGCCGCCGATGATCTTGCCCATGGTGGTGAGGTCGGGGGTGATGCCGAGGTTCGCCTGGTGACCGCCTTCGCTCATGCGCAGTGTGATGACCTCGTCGAGCACGAACACCGCACCGGCGTTGTGGGCCGCGTCGATGACCCGCTGGAAGAACTCGGTGGGTGCCGTGAGCAGACCCGACGAACCCATCGCACCTTCCAGGAACACGGCGGCGATGTCGTCGCCCTGCTCGGCGAGCACCTGCTCGAACGCAGCGGCGTCACCCCACGGTGCGGTGAGCGTGTGCACCCACGCCTTCTCACCACGGTTGCCGAAGAAGCCGGCCTCGAACACCTCGTGGCTGCCGTGGTAGCCGTGCGTGGCCATCAGCACCTTGTGGCGGCCGCCGGTGTGCAGCCGGGCCACGTGCAGCGCCAACATGTTGGCCTCGGAGCCGGAGTTGCAGAACCGCACCTGGTCGACGGAGGCGACGCGCGAGCAGATCAACTCGGCCAGTTCGAGCTGCGTGTTGTTGCGCGCCGGCCATGCGGTGCCGGTACCGATGACCTTGCTGACCGCGTCGACGATGGGCGGGTAGGCGTGGCCGTGGGCGAGGCTGGTGAAGTTGTTCGACAGGTCGAAGTACTCGTTGCCGTCGATGTCGGTGAGGGTGCAGCCGCTGGCGTGGCTCAGCGTCAGCGGGTACGGCAGGTGATAGCCGGCCGCACGGGTGTCACCGGCGGGCATCACCGCCTCGGCGCGTGCCACGAGCGAGGCGCTCTTCGGGGTCCGGTCGACGTACTGCTGCTGAATGCTGCCCATGGCGGAACTCTAGGCACGCCGGCGTCAGAGCCGAAGTGTCGAGTTCCCCGGGTCGGCCGGGTCGTAGAACACCGTCACCGCAGAACCCGCCGAGCAACGCGCCACCACGGCGCCGGGTTCGCACGAGAAGTGCACCTTGTTGCCCTGGTACACACTGCCGGCCACCTGGTAGGCGTAGAACACCAGCGGCTGCTCGGTGCGAGTGCTGCCCGACGTGCCCACCTGCACGGTGGCGCTGAGCACGGTGCCGGTGACCGACGCCCATTCGGGCGACACGGCGCGCCGCGACCGCGCACGGCCGAGCACTCCGAACAGCCCTGTCCGCGAAGGCACGGGGGAACCCTAACGCGCTCCGCAGGGGCCCCCGTCCGGGGTGTCAGCCGAGGAGGTCGCGCGCCACGTCGAGCCACAGCCCGGTGGTGAGCCGCAGGCTCTCGACGTCGATGCGCTCGTCGTGACCATGGAACCGGCGGCCGAAGTCGGCCGCGTCGAGGTCGGGGCTGAACAGCCCGGCGCCGTACGACACTGCGCCCATCTGCCGATACACGCGTGAGTCGGTGAACCCCACCACCAGTTGCGGTGTGGGCCGCGCCGTCGGAAACGGCTTGGCGATGCTGCGCGCCAGCGCGTCCCACAGCGGCGTGTCGGTGCGGCTGATGGACGCCGGATCGTTCATCACGATCTGCACGTCCACACGGTCGTACAGATCGCCGAGCGCAGCGCGCAGATGCGCGTCGACGTCGTCGGCCGTCTCGCCCGGCAGCGTGCGGATGTCGACGCCCACGTCGATGCTGTCGGGGATGACGTTGTGCTTGAGCCGATCGCTGCCGCCGGTGCCGATGGTGTTGCACGAGAACGTCGTGTGCGTGCACGCGTGGAGATGCGAGGCCGCGCCCGCCGGGAGCGTGTCGAGGAACGCGTCGATGGCCTCCACGTCGAGCAGCTCGCGCTGCACCTCGGGCGGGACGCCGAGCGTTGCAACCTTGGTGCGCCACAGCTCGTGGAACCGCGGCGACGGACGGTACTCGCCGATGCGTTGCATCACCGCGGCAGCGGTCATGAGCGCGTTGTCGGCCTTGAACGGTGCACTGCCATGGCCGGGGGTGCCCTTGATGCGCAGCGTGCGCCAGGCCACGCCCTTCTCCCCGACGTTGATGCCCACGTACGGCGCCTCGCTGGAACCGCTGTGCAGGCCGCCGTTCTCGGTGAGCACGTAGTCGGCCCAGATCGCGTCGCGCTCGTGATCGGCCATCCACTGCATGCCGTGTGCGCTGCCGCTCTCCTCGTCGGCCACCGCGAAGTAGATCAGGTCGCCACGCGGTCGGAAGCCGGTGCGGGCGAGGTGCCGGAACGCGACGGCCATCGATGCCGTGAGGTTCAACATGTCGACCGCGCCGCGGCCCCACACCTCCCCGTCGATCAGCTCGCCGCCGAACGGGTCGTGCGTCCACCCCGACTCGTTCACCGGCACCACGTCGGTGTGCCCCATCAGACACAGCGACGGCGCGTCGGGGTCGGTGCCCTCGATGCGCGCGACCAGCGAGCCGCGACCGGGCGTGGGCTCGTACTGCTGCACGTCGAGACCGGTGTCGCCCAGGAACTGCCGCAGCACGTCGGCGTTGCGCACCTCGTTGCCGCTCTCGGCCGTGCCGTCGTTCACGCACCGGTTGCGGATGAGGGTCTGCAGCAGCTCGACGGTCTGCCCGGTGAGGTCGTCGCTCACAGCCGTTCCGCCCGCAGCGCGGACCGGCGCACCTTGCCGGCGTCGTCGCGCAACGGTGTGTTCACGAATTCGAACGTGCGCGGCAACTTGTAGACCACCAGTCGTTCGGCCAGGAACGCCTTCAACTCGTCGAGGTCGAAGTTGTGCTCGTCGGCCTCGATGATCGCGTGCACCACGTTGCCCTTGTCCTCGTCGGGCAGCCCGATCACGGCGCACGAGTGGATGCCCTCGTGCTCCTGCAGCGCGGCCTCCACCTCGGCCGGGTAGATGTTCGCCCCACCGCTCAGGATCATGTCGGCCGCGCGGTCGCCGAGGTACAGGTAGCCATCGGCGTCGAGGTGGCCCATGTCGCCCAGCGACTCCCAGCCGCCGTCCAACGTGCGCGCCTCGGCACCGACGTAGTGATAGGTGGGCGTGTCGCGCGGGTTGCGCATCCACACCTCACCCTTCTCGCCCACCGGCACCTCGTTGCCGTGTTCGTCGGTGATCTTCACCGTGCCGTCGAGCGGCCGCCCCACCGACCCGCGGTGCGCCAGCCAGTCGACCCCGTTGATGATGGTGGCGGTCTGCGCCTCGGTGCCGGCGTAGAGCTCGTAGATCTTCTCCGGCCCCAGCCAGTCGATCCAGCACTGCTTCAACCATTCCGGGCACGGTTCCGCGAGGTGCCACACGACGCGCAGGCTGCTGATGTCGTAGCGATGGCGCACGTCGTCGTGGAGGCGCCAGATGCGCTTCATCATCGTCGGCACCATGTACAACACCGTGGCGCGGTGCTGCTCGATGAGCGCGAGCGTGGCCTCGGCGTCGAACCGCGGCAGCAGCACCACGTGGTTGCCGTTCAGCAACGCCTGGCAACTCCACACCGCCGGACCGTTGTGGTACAGCGGCCCGGGCATCACGATGCAGCCGTCGGTGCCCAACGCCAGCGCGGGCGGGGCCTCGGTGTCGAACAGCGCCGGATCACCCGACACGATGAGCTTCGGACGGCCCGTGCTGCCGCCCGACGTCGGCGCCTTCCACGCCCGCGACACCAGATCGGGCAGATGGCTCGCATCAGCCGACGGGGCACGGAACCCGTACGGCACATGCGGCCGACCGCCGACCGCGTCGGCCTCCAGACCGAACACGGCACTCGGCGCCGCGAGCTCCAGCAACGCATCGACCTCGCGTTGCGGCAGCCGGGCCGAGATGGGCTGCGGGATCGCGCCCAGCTTCCAGATGGCCAGATAGGCGACGAACCAGTCGAGGCTGTTCGGCACCGCCACCGTCACCATGTCGCCCTCGCGCACACCCAACCCCTGCAGGTGCACCGCCATGTCGTCGCCCGCACGCACCAGTTCCGCACGGGTGAGCGACTCGTTGCCGCACGTGACCGCGGGCCGGTCGGGCTGTGCCTCGGCGAGGTCGTGGAGGCGGCGACTGAACGAGATGAAGGCCATGGGCGGAACCCTATTGCGCGAGCAGGAACTCCACGATGGTCGCAGCGGCGTCGAAGTCGTCCTTCATCCACGAGTGGTCGTGGCCGTCCACCACCTGCACCTCCACGCTCGCATCGCCATCGCAGTCGCGCCACGTCCGACGCTCGACGATGCCCTCCACCGACATCTCCGGCGGGTCGACGCAACCCATCGCTGCCGTCACCGTGGCCAGCGAGTCCTCCAGCGGCGGGAAGCCGACTCGGGAGATGCCCGTACCCAGTCCACCCTCGATCCGCACGTTGGTGTCGTCGCGACCGTGCAGGTGCAGCAGCGACACCGGCCGCTCGGGCTCGCACACGTCCAGCCCGAGTCCGCCGGCCTGCAGCCCGACCGCGGTGATGCGATCCGACAGTTCGCACGCCAGCCGGTAGGCCATGAATCCACCGTTGGAGTGCCCCACCACGAACACCCGATCCGGATCGATGAGGTGGTCGTCCATCATCCGATCGATGAGCAGGTCGATGAACGCCACGTCGTCCACGCCCTTGCGCGACGCGCTGCCGCAGCACAACCGAGCGTTCCAGGTGCGCATCTCGGTCTCGTCGGGCCCGGTGCCCACGCCATCGGGATACACGACCACGAAGCCGTACAGGTCGGCCTGCTGGTCGAGCCCACTCGACCGCTCGAACGTGCGACCAGACCCGGTGCCACCGTGGAGTGCGATCACCAGTGGCACCTCCTGCACACCGACGCTCGCCGGCACATACGTGCGATACGTGCGGGTGCGGCCATCGGGCGTGTCGATCGTGCCCTCCACCCTCGCCGGGCCGGCCGCCACGGCCGACGTGCTGGTCGTGGTCGTCTCGGTGGTGGTGGTCGTCTCGGTGGTGGTGGTCGCCGCAGTGAACGAGCCTCGCGGGCCGGCACAGCCCACGGGTACGAGCAGCAGGATCGACAGCAGCGCGGTGCGGAAGGCCTTCATGGCTGCAGCGTCGCGAAGAGATGTGAGGAAACGATGAACTACCGTCGCACCCGATGAAGTGGCTGAGCGAACGTGGGCGCGACGGCGGCATCGACACCGTGCCACTCCCCTCACCCGCCGGCGGCCTGTCGATGTGCGGCAAGCACGCCATCGCCCCCGACGTGCACGCCGCGATGGCCAAGTGCGGCGCCACCACCGTGGTGTGCCTGGTGGAGGAACGCGAGATCGTCGGCCACTGGCCGCACTACGTCGACTGGCTGCGCGAGCACGTCGGCAGCACGGCCGTCTGGTTCCCCATCCACGATCTGCACGCCCCGCCGCTCGACCGCACGCTCGCACTGTTGGCCGACCTGCAGTCCCGCCTCGCTCGCGGCGAGCACCTGCTGCTCCACTGCGCGGCCGGCATCGGCCGCACCGGCACGTTGGCCGCGTGCCTCCTGGTGCAGCAGGGCATGTCGGTCGACGACGCACTCGCGCTGGTACGCGCCTCGCGCCCGATGGCCGGGCCCGAGGTGGGCCCGCAGCTCGATCTGGTGCGGGCCGTGGCCGGCGTCAGCTGAGCTGTTTGGCCAGCCGCACGTTCTTCAGGTGCGCCGGGTCGGACAGTGCCACCATCGCGGTCTCGTAGTCGGGCAGCGAGTACACCTCGCCGTCGTCGTTGATCATGATGAACCGGTCGAACTTCGCCAGGAACGTGCGGTCGTGGCTCACCGCGATGACCGTGCCCTGGAACCCGTCGAGCGCCTGCTCGAGTGACTCCGACGACTCGATGTCGAGGTTGTCGGTCGGTTCGTCGAGCAGCAGCACGTTGTGACCCTCGAGCTCGAGGCACAGGATCTCGAGCCGCGCCTTCTGCCCACCCGACAACGTCTGGAACTCCTGGCGGGCGTTGTTCACCAGGCCGTAGCGAGCGAGCGACTTCATGCTCTTCTCGTCGTCGAACACGCGCTGACGCACGATGTCGAGGCACTGCTTGCCGTGGAAGTCGGGCCGGTCGTTCACCTGCGTGAACATGCCGATGCTGGTGCGCGGCCCGTACTGGATGGTGCCGTCGTGGTCGGTGATGGTGCCGGCCAACGCACCGAGCAGGTGGCTCTTGCCGGTGCCGTTCGGGCCGATGAGCCCGAGACGTTCGCCGAAGTGCACCTCGTCGCTGAACGGGAAGAACAGGTCGTGCACGCTGGCCTGCTCGAGCTTCACCACACGGCGGGCCGAATCGGCGCCGCGCAGCGACACGTAGATCTGCTGGTCAGGCACCGGCGGGGGCGGCGGCCCGATGGCCACGAACTTCTCCCACCGGGTCTCGGCCGCGTTGGCCTTGGTGGCGTTCTTGAAGTTCTGCGCGGCGCGCTGCTTCATGATCTTCATGTGGTGGAACAGGCGGCGTTCCTCGTCGTTCCACCGCTTCAGCGCATCGCCCAGCAGGTCCTGCCGCTTCTGGCGGGCCTCGGGGAACGTGGCGTACGAACCGCCGTGCACCCAGCACCCCGAGCCCTCGATGACGATGATCTTCGTGGCCACCCGCTCCAGCAGGGTGCGGTCGTGGCTCACCATCAGGATGGTGCTCTTGCAGGCCTTGATCTGTTCCTCGAGCCACACGCGGGTGGGGATGTCGAGGTAGTTGTCGGGCTCGTCGAGCAGCAGCACGTCGGCACCCGAGTTCAGCAACAGGTCGAGCACGAGCCGCTTGCGCTCACCGCCCGACAGTTCGCTGACCAGGCGGGTGGAGAAGTCGTCGACGTCGGTCTTCACGCTGCGCTTCGCCGCGGCGGCCCACTGCGACTCGAGCTCGTAGCCACCCATGTCGCCCCAGTGGGTGATGGCCTCGGCGAACCGCATGCCGTCGTCAGAGCCGTCGAGCATCGCCTTCTCGGCAGCGATCATCTCTCGGCCGGCGTCGCGCAGTTCGATGGGCGCCACCTCCACGAGCATCTCGCGCAACGTGTCGGTGGGCCGCGACATGCCGACGTCCTGCGTCATGGTGAGCACCCGCCCGCCGAGTGCGAACTCGCCCTCGTCGGCCTCGAGCACCCCCGACAGGATGCGCAGGATGGTGCTCTTGCCCACTCCGTTCGCCCCCACCAGGGCGGCGTGCTCGCCCGGCGCAACGCCGAAGCTGACGTCGAAGAAGAGGGAGTCGGCGCCCGGCGGTGCGTATTCGAGTTCGGAGACGACGATGCTGCTCACAGGCCGACCATCTTGCCGGATTCCGTCGCCGTTCCCGCAGGAGCATCTGGACAACGGCCGCCGCCGCAGGCATCGTGGCCACATGACCGTCGGTGCCGCTCTCGTGGTGATGCTCGCCGTCGTCGCCGTGGCGACGTTCTTCGTGCGGGTGGTGCCGGTGCTGCGCCACGGCCGCACCACCACGCTGCCCCGCCCGGCACCCGGCCCGCTGGAGGACGCGCAGCGCGCCGCCGACAAGCTCATCGCCGCCGGTTTCGATGCCGAGGTGGTGGAGCACGACGACCACGGCATCAACATGTGGGCCAACACCAACGCCGGTGGCTCGGTGCACCCGTCGGAGCGCTACGTGGTGCGCGTGCCGCGCCGCCAGGCCGACGCCGCCGCGCGGCTCTAGGGTCGCGGCATGAGCGATCAGCGCGACCCGTTGCAGTCCGGCGAGTGGACGCCGGCGACCAGCAAGCCCGGCGAGGTGTTCACCCCGGAAGGGCAGATCCAGCAGGCAGGTCAGTTCGCACGTGCACTGAAGGACCGTGATCCACGATCGGCACCGTATCGGCAGCAGATGTGGCGCACCGGCCTCGCGGTCGTCGCCATCGGCATCGCCGTCATCGTCGTCGTGTCGGTGGTGCTGTCAGCCATCGGTTGACGCGCAGCGCCGGTGTTTCGTTGCAGCGGACGCGTCAGGTCTTCGGTTGCTGCTGGGTGATGCAGTGGATGCCGCCACCGCAGGCGAAGATGTCGCGGGCGTCGTGCGGCACGATCTCGCGGCCGGGATAGGCCTTCGTGAGGATGTCGATGGCCTGCTGGTCGTTCGGGTCGTCGAACGTGCACAGGATGACCGCACCGTTGCAGATGTAGTGGTTGAGGTAGCCCCAGTCGACGAACCCGTCGTCGGTCTCGAGCGTGGCGGGCGCCGGCACGGGGATGATCTCGAACGGTCGACCCTCGGCATCGCGGGCCTCGCGCAGCACCGCCATGTACTCCTGCGTCACCTCGAAGTCGGGGTGGGCCGGGTCGCGTTGGTCGTGCACCAGCAGCACGCCGGGCGAGGCGAAGCAGCACACGATGTCGATGTGACCGTTGGTGCCGTAGTTGCTGTAGTCGGCCGTGAGGCCTCGCGGCACCCACACCACGTTGCTGACGTCGAGGAAGCTCTTCAGCTCGGTCTCCACGCCCTCGGCGTTCCAGGTGGGGTTGCGGCGCAGGTCGAGCTGCACGGTCTCGGTGACGATGACGGTGCCCTGGCCGTCGACGTGGATACCGCCGCCTTCGTTCACCATCTCCGACGAGAACACCTCGGCACCGGCGAGACCGGCGATGAACGCGCCGACGTGCCGTTCGTCGGTGGGGTCGGAGAATCCACGATCGCCCCAGCCGTTGAACGTCCACAGCGTCGCACCCAGGCGGCCGTCGGGGTGCGTGAGGAACGTCGGCCCGCTGTCACGGCACCATGCATCACCCGTGGGGGTCTCGTGCAGTTCGATCGACGGGTCGAGCAGCGCGCGAGCGATCGACGACTCGCCGATGTTGCACACCATGCTCACCGGCTCGAAGCGGGCGATGGTGTTGGCCACGCTGGCCCACACACCACGGCACTGGTCGAGCCAGCCGTCGTCGGCCGTGAACGTGTAGTTCTCGGACGGGAACTCCATCCAGGTGCGCTCGTGCGGGGCCCATTCGGGCGGCATCGAGAATCCGGCGAGGCGGGGCGTGGTCATACAGGTCCTAGAGGAAGTAGAGGCGGCTGAGCGACACGGTGTCGCTGGGTTCGGAGTACACGGTCTCACCATCGAGCGACACCATGCCGGTGGCGGGGTCGACGTCGACCTGGCCGAGCCGGTCGTTGAGCACCAGGTTGCGCGGCCCGATGTTGCGGTTGTCGCGCACGGCAACGCGTCGGCGCCGCGTGGTCATGTGGTCGTCACCGGCATCGACCGCGGCCTTGCTGACGAAGGCCACCGACAGGTCGGCGGCGGTGGCGCCGAACGAACCGAACTGCGGCCCCAGCACCAACGGCTCGCACGAGTCGGTGGTGGCGTTCGGATCGCCCGTCACGCCGTACGCGGGGAAACCGCTCTTCAGCACCAACTGCGGCTTGGCACCGAAGTGATCGGGGCGCCACAGCACGATGTCGGCCAGCTTGCCCACGTCGAGCGAGCCGATCTCGTGCGACAGTCCGTGGGCGATGGCCGGGTTGATGGTGAGCTTCGCCATGTACTGGCGCACACGGTCGTTGTCGTGCGCGGTGGCACCATGCCCGAGGTCGAGCTTGTTCTTCGCCGCCAACTGGAACGTGCGCCGCACCGTCTCGCCGGCGCGGCCCATGCCCTGCGCATCGCTCGACGTGATGCCGATGACACCGAGGTCGTGCAACACGCCCTCCGCGCCCATGGTGCCGCCGCGGATGCGGTCCTTCACCATGTGGTGGTCGCTGTGCGAATGGTGGTTCAGGCCGTGCGCCGAGAAGATCATCTCGTAGTGCTCGTCGAGCGCGTCGCGACCGAACGGGAGTGTGGGGTTGGTGCTGCTGCCGATCACGTTCGGCACGCCGGCCAGCTTCAGCACGTTGGGCACGTGCCCGCCGCCGCAGCCCTCGATGTGGAACGCGTGGATGGTGCGCCCGGCCAGCACCGACAACGTGTCCTCCACGCTGAGGCACTCGTTCAGCCCGTCGGTGTGCAGGGCCACCTGCACGTCGAACTCCTCGGCCACGTTCAACGCGGTGTCGAGCGCACGGGTGTGCGCGCCCATGTCCTCGTGCACCTTGAAGCCGACGGCGCCACCCTCCACCAACGCCTCCACCAACGGTGCCGCATCGCTGGACGACCCACGGGCCAGGAAGCCGATGTTCACCGGCCACTGGTCGAAGCTGTTGAACGCGTGCCGCAGTGCCCACGGCGAGTTCACGCCCACGCCCCACACCGGCCCGAACTCCTGGCCGATGATGGTGGTGACACCCGCGGCGAGCGACGCCTCCATGATGCGCGGCGACAGGAGATGCACGTGCGTGTCGATGGCGCCGGCGGTGGCGATGAGCCCTTCCCCACTGATGATGGTGGTGCCCGTGCCGATGACGAGGTCGACGTCGTCCTGCATGTCGGGGTTGCCGGCTCGGCCCACCCCGCAGATGCGTCCTTCGCGGATGCCGATCGACGCCTTGCCGATGCGACAGGTGGCGTCGATGATGACCACGTTGGAGATGACGACGTCGCACGTCTCCTTCACCGCGGCGGCCTTCAGCAGCAGGCCGTCGCGTGCGGTCTTTCCGAAACCGGCGAGGAACTCGTTGCCGCGCTCCTGCGCGTCGTACTCGATCTGGATGACGAGGCCGGTGTCGCCCAGTCGCACACGGTCGCCGACCGTGGGACCGTGGATGGCGGCGTAGTCGTCAGGCAGGATCTCGTCGGGGTGCGTGTGGCTGTGCGGCACACCGCCGTGCTCGTGGCTGTGCTCGAACTGACCGTGGGTGTGCTTGCTCACGACGCTGCTCCCAGGTAGCCCTGCGCGGCGGCTCGGGCGAGCGCCGCGTCCTTCGCACCCGGCGCGTCGAGCGGGCCGTCGACCAGACCGGCGAACCCGATGGCCACGCGTGCACCCCGGATGGGCACGAGCGGTGCCTCGGTGGGCGTGCCGGGCTCGAAGCGCATCGCCGCACCGGCCGGAATGGCGAGGCGCATGCCGTACGCCGCCGCACGGTCGAACTGCAGCCGCGGGTTGACCTCGAAGAAGTGGAAGTGCGACGTGATGCTCACCGGTACGTCGGACGTGTTGGTGACGCTGAGGTGCACCAGGTCAGCAGGCGGCACCGACTCGCGTTCGGCAGCCAGCACGGCGCCCGGGCCGTCGGCGCCCAGCCCGGCACCATCGCCGAACGGGTCGCGCACCACCACCATGCGGGTGCCGTCGTCGAACATGGCCTCCACCTTCACCTCGCGCACGATGTCGGGCACGCCCGGCAGCACGTCGTCCTCGGTGAGCACCGAGGCGCCGAGCGCCGCGGCCTCCATCAGCCGCTTGCCGTCGCGCGCGGCCTCGCACACCGTGTCGGCGATGAGCGCGGTGGCCTCCGGCACGTTGAGCCGGAGGCCACGAGCACGGCGGGCCCGAGCGAGCTCGGCCGCGGTGAAGATGAGCAACCGATCGCGATCGGTGGGCGTGAGGCGCATGGCCCCAAGTTAGGCGGCGTGCTCAGTAGCGAGCGACCGCCGCGATGCGGTCGTGGTCGGCCAGCTGCCCGTCGGGCACGATGACCGCGCCGCCACCGTGGCGCATCACGGCCTCGATGATCTCGTCGACCACGTCGTCGACCACGTCGGGGTCCTCCACCTGCTCGGTGGGCTGCAGATGACGGTCGAGCACCTTCGCGGCGACGGCGTAGGAGTCCTCCACCACCACCAGCTCGAGGCGACCCTCCATGGCCATCGTCCACACCTCGTCGACACCGGCGGCGTAGCGACGCTGGGATCGGGCGGCGTCGAGGCGACCGAGTGCCTTCAGCTGCTGGCCCTCCACCCATTCGGCCACGAGCGGCCAGGCGGCACGGTGCAGTTCGCTCCATCCGGAACGGTCGTGGTTGCCGGGCACCACGCCGATGGCGTCGAGTTCGGCGGAGCCGAGCGCACGGCGGACCGAACGCTCCACGCCGGCCACCACGGTGGGGACGGGGTGTCGACGTTGCTCGGCGCGGAGGGCGTGCACGACGGCACGAGTCCACGACGCCACCGACTGGTCGGCTTCGCGCAGCAACGGCCACTGGTCGTCGACCGACTCGGCAAGACGACGCTCGTTGCCGTACAGCATGCGCACCACGTGCTCGCTGACGGTGATCACCCGGAAGGTGGCGGTGCGGTGCAGGTCGGCCACCAGGTCGCGGGTGGCGAACGTCTCGTCGACGACGACCCGTTCCACCACCGGTCGTCCGAGTCGCACGGCTGCGTGGTAGGTGGGCGAGGCGCACAGGGCGATCGCGTCGCCGCCGATGGCCGTCTCCTCCTCGTCGCGCAGGCGGCGCAGCGCGTCGAGCACGTGGAGCCGGACGTCGTCGTCGACGTCACCCTGCAGGCGACGGTCGGCATCGTCGATGAGCCGATCGATGGTGCCGCGTGTGGCGGTGTCGAACCACTCGCCGGGCGTGGTGTTCACCAGCACGGTGACGGACGGGTAGCCGACCTGGCGCTGGAGTTCGTGCAGGAGTGCTCGATGCATGACGGGGCCTTTCGATGAGGGGATTCATCGAAGGTCTCTCCCACCCCGGGGTCGGGGCCGACGGACCGAGTCGCCGTGGAGCGACTGTGTTGACGGTGTCGTCGTGATGGGATACTCCCCTTCACGACTGCACTCTAACACATGTCTTTCAGAACATGCTACTCGGGTTGCACCAAGGGGCCGAACACCTCGGTGAGTTGATGGCCGGCCTCGAGCGGGTGACGCAGATTGCGGTCCATCCGCACCGCATACACGTTGTGCCGCCCCTGCTTGGTGCGCAGCACGTACCCCGCGTCGACCAGGTCCTGCACGATGCTGTGCACGGCTCGCTCGCCGATGCCCACGCGGCGAGCGATCTCGGCCAATCGGATCTCGGCGTCCTGCGCGATGCACACCAACACGTGCGCATGGTTGGTGAGGAACGTCCACGACGGCACACGGGCGGGAGCAGAGGCGAGCGACTTGGCCACGGCCACATCGTAGGTCGCGCCCTCACCGGGGACTGGGACAACCGATCCCTCGCAGCGATCGCACGCGTGCGCGCCGAGTTCGCTACGGCTGCAACTCCAGACCGTCCAGCTGATCGTTCGCCCGCCACTGTTCGAGCACTCGGATGAACGCGGGCGACCCTGCGCCGTAACTGCCGTTGCGCACCGTGCGCTCGGCGGGACGACCCTCGTTGTTGTAGTACCCGGGCGTACACGCCTCCAGGAACTTCACGTTGTACTGGGCCATGTCGACGATGGTCTGCACCCACGCGTCCTCGGCCTCCTGCGTGGTCTCCACCAGGGTGACGCCGCTGCGCTGCACCTTGTCGAGCACATAGGCGAGGTGCTTGCTCTGCTCGTCGAGCATGTGCGGGAAGTTGGCCGAGAAGCCCGACTGCACCACGCTGACGATGAAGCAGTTCGGGAAGCCACGACTGAAGAACCCGTGGAACGTGGCGGCGCCGTCGGCCCACTTCTCGGTGAGGGTGATGCCGTCGCGGCCGTGCACCTCGTAGCCCGCGCGGCGGGTGTACTCGGTGCCCACCTCGAACCCGGTGGCGTACACCAGGCAGTCGAGGTCGAACTGTTGCCCGTTCACCACGACGCCGCGCTCGTTGATCTCCTGCACCCCCTTGCCGTCGGTGTCGACCAGCGTGACGTTGGGCCGATTGAACGTGGGCAGGTAGTCGTCGTGGAAGCACGGACGCTTGCAGAACTGCCGGTAGTACGGCTTGAGCGCCTCCGCGGCGGCCGGGTCCTCGACGATCTCGTC
>SXKB01000181.1 GCA_005778215.1 Actinomycetota bacterium
GGTCTCGCGCGCATCGACTGGGCGGAGTGGTTGCCCGCAGGAGGTGTCGAGGTCACGGCCTCCACCGACGGCAAGTCGAAGCTGTTCCACACCGGTGCCATCGCCGAACGCGTGGCCGAGCAGATCGGCCGCGGTGAGGGCACGCAGCAGGTGCAGGTGCGGGTGCAGCGCGACGTGGCAACGGTGAGCATCGACGCCACCGGCCCGGCGTTGCACAAGCGCGGCTATCGCGGCCCTGCCGGCAAGGCGCCGATGCGTGAGACGCTCGCCGCCGCACTGCTGGGCGCGTCGGAGTGGGACGTGAAGTCGCCGCTGGTCGATCCGTTCTGCGGTTCGGGCACCATCCTCGTGGAGGCCGCGATGCGGGCGCGGCGCATCGCGCCCGGCCGGCACCGCACGTTCCAGTGCATGCAGTGGCCGTCGTTCGACGCCGAGGCATGGGCGCGGTTGGTGAAGGGTGCCGACAACGACGTCATCGACAAGTGCCCGCCGCTGTTCGCCTTCGACCGCGACGACGGCGCCGTGGCCGCCACGTTGCAGAACGCCACGAAGGCGGGTGTGGCCGAGCAGATCACGGTCGAGCGGCGCGCTGCCTCCGAGCTGCAGTTGCCCGCCAAGCCCGGCTGGATCGTCAGCAACCCGCCCTATGGTTCGCGTGTCGGCGGGCCCGACGTGCGCGACCTGTACGACCGCTTCGGCGCCGTGCTGCGCGAGCGCGCCGGAGGTTGGCACGTCGCCCTGCTCGCGTCTCGTGACACGCCCGTGTCGCGCCTGCACCTGCCGCTGGTGCCCACGCTCGAGACCAGCAACGGCGGCATCCACGTCGCCGTCCACACCGGCCAGGTCCCGCGAACCTGAGTTCGCGGGAGGGTGGGTACCCTGGCGGGGATGCAGATCGGTTCGTTCACTCCGGCAGCACCGGTGGTGCTGGCACCCATGGCGGGTGTCACGAACGCGCCCTTCCGCACGATGTGTCGCGAGTTCGCGCCGGGTCTCGTGTACGTGAACGAGATGGTGATGGCCACGGCCGTGGTGCACCGCAACCCGAAGACCGAGCGGATGATGACGTTCGCGCCCGACGAGCGGCCGCGCAGCCTGCAGCTGTACGGCAGCGACCCGGTGATGGTGGGGGAGGCCACGAAGCGACTGTGCGACGAAGGTCGCATCGACCATCTCGACATGAACTTCGGCTGCCCGGCTGCGAAGGTCACCCGGCGCGGTGGTGGCGCGGCGGTGCCCGCGAAGCCGAAGCTCCTGCGGGCCATCGTGCGTGCCGCAGTCGACGCGGCCACGCCGTACGGCGTGCCGGTCACCATCAAGTTCCGCAAGGGCCTCTACGACTCGCTGCTCACCCATGTGCAGACCGGCCGCATCGCCGCCGAGGAGGGCGTGGCCGCCATCGCGCTGCACGCTCGCACCGCCGAGCAGCACTACGCGGGCACCGCCGACTGGGATGCCATCGGCGAGCTGAAGGCTGCCGTGCCCGAGATCCCCGTGCTGGGCAACGGCGACATCTGGGAGGCCGCGGATGCTGTCGCGATGATTCGCCACACCGGCTGCGACGGGGTGGTCATCGGCCGCGGCTGTCTGGGCCGGCCGTGGCTGTTCCGCGACCTGGTCGATGCCATCGCCGGCCGTCCGGTCACGGCCACGCCGCGGCTCGGCGAGGTGTGCGATGTGATGGCCCGCCATGCGCGTCTGTTGGCCGAGCATCTCGGCGAGAACCTGGCGATGCGCGACTTCCGCAAGCACACGGCGTGGTACTTCACCGGCTATCCGGTCGGCGGCGAGATGCGTGGCCGGTTCTCGATGGTGAGCACGCTGGCCGAACTCGACGACCTCATCGCTGCGCTCGACCCCACCATCGAGATCGTGCCCGGTGGCGAACGCATCCGGCGCGGCCACACCAACGGCCCCATCCGTGTCGCGTTGCCCGAGCACTACCTCGACCACCTCGACGACGACACCATCCCCGACGACGACGCCGTGATGGCGTTGTCGGGCGGCTGACGGCCATGGCGCCGGTGGTGCTCGCCTCGGGGTCGCCCCGCCGGCGCGAACTGCTCGAGCAGTTGGGTGTCACGTTCTCCATCGCCTCACCCGACGTCGACGAGACGCCGTTCGCCGGCGAGGACCCGGTGGCGTACGTGCGACGGCTGGCCGTCGACAAGTCGCGTGCCGTGGCAGCGGCCGACGACGCGCTGGTCATCGCCGCCGACACCACCGTCGACCTGGGTGGCGACATCCTGGCCAAGCCCGTCGATGCCGACGACGCGAAGGCGATGCTGCGCCGACTGTCGGCGCGCACGCACCGGGTGCACACCGGCGTGGCGGTGCGAGTCGGTGACGACGTGCGCAGCGAGGTGGTCACCAGCCTCGTCACGTTCACCCCGCTCACCGCGGCGAGCATCGACTGGTACGTCGGCACCGGCGAGCCGCTCGACAAGGCCGGCGCCTCCGCCGTGCAAGGCGCGGGTGGCGTGTTCGTGCAGCGCGTGCGCGGCAGCGTCAGCAACGTGGTGGGCCTGCCGTTGCACACCGTGGCACGGTTGGCCGCCGAGCTCGGCCGCCCCCTCGTGGGCGACTGACCGACCGTCGCGGCCCACTCACTCGAGGGCGAGGACGTCGTCCCACTCGTCGTCGGTGGCGGGACGCACGGTCTCGGCGAGGTCGAACACGTCGTCCACCTCGCCCGCACCGGCGACGAAGATGAGCCGCCCGCCTTCCCACCACACCACGGTCGACACGTCGAACCCGCCGAACGGACCGGAGCCCTTGGTGAACCCGTAGGCGGGCAACCCGTGCACCACCCCCTCCTTCGGCGTGTGGTTGAGCACGAACTCCACCATGTCGAGCGCGGTCTCGCGGCCGGGCACCGACACCACGCTCTCGCGGTCGTACCCGTAGTAGAGGCCGACCAGACGGTCGAGGCCCGCACCGTTGTCCTGCGTGAACTGCGACAGGGTCATCAGTGCGATGTAGTCGCCGAACGACCCGCGTGGCTCGAGGCCCAGCAGCGTGCGGTCGTCGAGCAGCACCGGCTTGCCCTCCTCGATGCGCAACTGCTCGGCGATGGCGGTGGCCTGCTCGACCGTGAGGTTCGACGCGGCGGCGGTGAACGTGAAGCCCTCGACCGGTCCCCAGGCCATCTCGACCAGGTCGCCGTTGGTCTCGTCGCTCACCTCGGCGGGCGCGCCGGCGATGGTGGTCTGGCCGAAGATGAGCGGGGTGCGCGGATCGGAGACGGGCCGCGCGTAGAAGCCGAACCAGCGGTCGTCGCCGTCGTCGGGGTCGAACGTGGCGCCGGCGTCGGTGAAGAAGTAGCCCACCGAGGTGGCGCTCCAGGCCTCGGCGCCGTCGAGCGACTCGCCGTCCTCGGTGGTGCCGCGCAGCTCACTGGGCGGCGGGTCGAACAGCAGTCGCTCGCTGAGCTCGGAGGCGCGCACGCGTGTGTCGTCGAGCACCAGGCGGGGGTCGTCGTACCAGGGCTTCCACGCCAGCAGCCCCACCACCAACCCGGCCAGCACCAGGCACACGGCGCCGCCGACGAGCACGGCCTTGGTGGGGAAGGGGCGACGCGGACGGGGTTCATCCTCGGGTGCCGGCGTGGCCGGTCGTGGGGCGCCGCCGAACACCGAGGGGTCGGCGTCGATCAGTTCGATCCACACGTCGTCGCCAGGTGCGGCCATGTCGTCCAGTCTCCCACGCGGTCGCGGTTAGCACTCTCGGCTTCCGGTTGCTAACGACCCCGGTCGCCGCGTAGTCTGGCACTCAACCCGGCCGAGTGCTAACCGCACGAGGTCGGTTCCTGATCCATACGAGTGCTCTTGCCAACGGAGGCCGCACCCATGAACCTGAAGCCCCTCGATGACCGCATCGTCGTGAAGCCCAACGAGGCCGAGCAGACCACTGCCTCGGGCCTGGTGATCCCCGACACCGCCAA
>SXKB01000182.1 GCA_005778215.1 Actinomycetota bacterium
CGGGCGACGCCGACGCGGAGGCGACCGGGCGATGAATCCCGACCGTCTCGCCGAGCTCGAGGAGGAACGCAGGTTCCTGCTCGACAGCATCCGCGACCTCGAGCGCGAGCACGAGGTGGGTGATGTCGACGATGCCGACTTCACGGCCCTGCGCGATGGTTACGTGGCTCGTGCCGCGGCGGTGATGCGTGAGATCGAGGACGGCCGCAGTGCACTGCCGCCGAAGCCGCAGCGACCGCTGTGGCGCCGTCTCGTCGTGCCGGTGGCCACCCTCGCCGTGGCGGTGGTGCTCGGTGTGGCCGTGAGCCAGTTCGCCGGGCAACGCCTCCCTGGCCAGACGCTCACGGGTGGCCTGCCCACCGACGAGGTCACGCAGTTGCTGGCCGAGGCCCGGGCGTCGCTGAACCCGAACGACAACACGCCGGCACTGGCGGCGTTCCAGAAGGTGCTCGACATCGAGCCCGAGAACGTGGAAGCCCGCACGTACATCGGCTGGATCATCGCGCTCAACGGTCAGCAGGCCGAGAGCGACGAGCAGGTGCAGCAGGGCATCGACCTGTTGCGCGAGGCCGCGGCACTCGACGACACCTACGCCGACCCGCACTGCTTCATCGCCGTCGCGAGCGCCCGGTTCCTCACGGTGCCCGACGCCGAGGCTGCCACCGCCGCGGCGCAGGACTGCCTCGACCGCAACCCGCCGGCCAACATGCGCCCGATGGTCGAAGGCCTCATCACCCCCTGAGGTGCCGCCAGGTTTCTGGGCGTGATCCGTCCCACTTCGGCATCTGGGCGTGATGCGTCCCGGAAACCGGGACGCATCAGCGCCAGATCGCTCGGCTCACTCGGGTGGAGGGAGGCAGGTCGCCTCGGTGAACTCGCCATCGGCGGTGCGGGTGATCGCCCACGTCGACGCCTTCCGCCAGTCGGGCTCGGTGAGGATGGCACAGCCGCGGCGTTGCAGCGCCCCGATGGTGGCCGGGATGACGTCGCCGTGACTGCACAGCACGGAGCCGTCGGGCAGTTCGCCGAGCAGCGCGAGCGCGCCGGCGAAGCCGGTCTCCTCGGCGAGTCGTTCGTCGGTGCGCACCGGTCGGCCGACGCGTTCGCCCAACGGCTCGATGGTCTGCACGCAGCGCAGGTACGGGCTGCTGACCAGTTCCCCGGTCGCCACCGGGCCGAGCAGGTCGGCCAAGAGCGCGGCCTGTGCCCGCCCCTTGTCGGTGAGCGGGCGGGGACGATCGTCACCCACCCACTCCGACCGACTGCCCGCCTTGGCGTGGCGAACGACGTAGAGCATCAGACCTCGTTGGTGGTGGCCATGTGGCGAGCCGACAGCTGCCGCACGAGCATCAGGTACACCACTGCGGCACATGCCGACACGAGACCGAGGCCGAGGTTCATCCACTTGTACGTGTCGAGCTGCTCGGCGTAGTCGACCATGTCGTTGGTGCCGATCTGCGACAGCACACCGGCGGCCGAGACGAAGCCGAGCAGCGGCATGAGGCCGTAGAGCACCCACCAGGCGTGCACCAGCGGGCTGATCGGACGCTGCTTCCAGCTCGGGTCGTTGGCCGGAACGTCGGGGTCGCTGGCACGCCACAGTTCGCTGAACATCAGCCACGGGATGGCGTAGATGATGCACGGCGGCACGAACCAGCCGAAGATGGCCCAGTTCGGCGACCAACGCAGGCCGGGGCGACCGATGGCCTTCACGTTCGCGGCCATGCGCTGCATCCAGATGATGGTGAGGATGGCGATCGGCAGGAACAGCAGGCTCGTCAGCGTGGTGAGCAGGTTCCGGGAGGCCGAGGTGAACTCGTCCTCGCTGATGGCGCCCGCGGCGAAGTCGGCGGCCTTGCCGGCCAACTGCCAGCCGAGCAGCGCCGAGAGCACCGACATCGGGATCTGCACCATCATCAGCGTGCCGAGGGCCTTGGCGATGCCGCCGATCTTCTGCACGTTGTTCCCCATGGTGCCGGGCCCGCCGTACGCGACGTAGCCGGGAGGCGGGGTGAGATTGCCGGGCGGCGGCGGGGGAGGAGGCGGGGGCGGGATGTCGCTCATGGCTGCACACACTAGGTGCGGCGGGCTTCGCGTGGCGCGCCAACCCGAGCCGGTGCACACTGTGCGAATGGGTTTCTTCGATCGCAATCGCCAGCAGTTGCTCGAGAAGGGCTACGACCCGTCCCGCCTGCCGCCCGGCCAGTACCTCACCGATCGTTTCCCGGTGCTGCACGTCGGCGACGTGCCCACCTACGGCCCGGGGGAGTGGGATCTCACCATCACCGGCCTGGTCGACCGGCCGTTCACCATCGGGCTCGACGAGCTGAAGGCGATGCCGTCGCACACGCTCACCTTCGACATCCACTGCGTCACGAAGTGGAGCAAGTTCGACACCACCTGGACGGGTGTGCGCGTGCGCGACCTGCTCGAGCAGGCCGGTGTGCAGGCCGGTGCCACGCACGTGGTGGAGCACGCAGAGTACGGCTACACCACGAACCTGCCGCTGGCCGACATCACCACCGACGAGGCGATCGTGGCGTTTGCGTACGAGGGCGAGGAGATCGAGCCCATCCACGGTGGTCCGGTGCGCATCGTGGTGCCGCACCTCTACTTCTGGAAGAGCGCGAAGTGGGTGCGCGCCCTCGAGGTGCGCGACGCCGACAAGCCCGGCTTCTGGGAACGCAACGGCTATCACATGTACGGCGACCCGTTCCGCGAACAACGCCACTGGGGCGACTGACTCGCCCTGGACCGGCAAGGCCACATCGAACACTCGGCAGCCCACTCCTGTCTCGAGGGTTTCCGGCACCCCAGGTGCGCACGAAACCCTCGAAGGCGCGACGTTCCCGTCGAGATCTGCAGATCTGGACGACCGCCGTCCGGCGACCTGTCACACGAACCGCGACACTGGGACGACTGGTGCGATGATGTCGACGACCGCTGGCACTTGTGCTGCACCGTGCGGTGGATCACGATGATCGTGGGTGCAGAGCGAGGAAGGAGGAGGCCATGATCATCCTTCCGTTCATCGTGGTGCTGGGCATCGTGGGCATCGTCTACTCGACCCGGCGTCGACGGATCCGCGCGTCGTCCGGCGGTCACGACGTCGTCGGTGGCGACGTTGCGCCATCGGTGACGCCCATCGGACGCTGGTCGCTCTGCGTGCTGGGGGTTGCCGCCGTGCTGTGGGTGCTCACGCGCACCACGCTGCCCATCTACTCCGTCGCAGCGCTCGGTGGCGTCTCGTTCGTGCTGGCCGTCGTGGCCGCAGTGCGATCCCGCGACCGTTCGCCGTTGCTGCTGCTGCCGCTGCTCCTCGTGCCCCTCGCCGCTGCTGCCGGCGCCGCGTTCGCGTTGCTGCAGTAGTCGGCTCGACGTCGGCCTCACTCGTGTCGCGGTCGTTCCGGGGATTTCCCGGTACGGGCATGACATGAACGAGCACGCCGCCGCGGTCGAGAGGAAACCCTGCTTGCGGAGGCTGCGGAACGCGAACGCACCGATGACGGTGCTGGTGATGCGTGCCTGAGCTCGACGGTGTGCACCCGGTGGAGCAGTTTGCTCTTCCATGGGCACGGCGATCGGCGCACAATGCAGTTGTGGCTCGTACTGCTACGGCTTGGATCGTGATAGGTCTCGTCGTGCTCGCCGCGTGCGGGCCGGGCGACAACGCATCCGGGGTACCGACGAGTCCGGCGTCGGCGCCGTCGACAACCGTTGCCGAGTCGACCACGGCGGCACAGAGCACCACGACCACCGAGGTCGTGACGACCGTTCCGACGCTGGCGGCGCCGATCGTGCCCACCGGTGACCCGGTGGTGGACGCCGCGCTGCTCGATCTCGCTCGATTCGTCGAAGCGCAGCGTGGCGGTCCCTTCCTCGAACAGGTCGACGTGCGGTTCCTCGCTGATGCCGAGTTCGAAGCCTTGGTGCTCGCAGGCCTCGACGACGTCGCCGTGCTGATCGCGTTGCGAACACAGCAGCAGTTGCTCGAAGCGCTCGGCCTGCTGCCCGAGGGGACCGACCTCGTCGAACTGGTGCGGGTCAGTCAGCGCGAAGGTGTGATCGGCCTGTACCAGCCATCGAGCGGTGAGCTGTGGGTGCGCGGCACCGACGCCACCCCACTCGTCAGGATCACCATCGTGCACGAACTCGTGCACGCTTGGGACGATCAGTGGTTCCACCTCGAGTCGATCGATGCACACGACGCCGACGCACAGTTCGCGGTGAGCGCGCTCGCCGAAGGCTCGGCGACCTGGTTCGAGGATGTGTACCGCGGGCAGATGTCGCCGGCCGACGTCGCCGCGGCGGCCGCCGAGGCGCGGGCCTTCTGGGACCAGTACGAATCCCCGGACTGGCCGACTTCGGTGACCGAGCTGAGTGAGTCGGTCTACACACTCGGGCGGTCGTTCGTGCAACGACTCCTGTCAGAGGGTGGTACCGGAGCGCTCGACGCCGCCTTCGAGCATCCACCAGCCTCGACCGAGCACCTACTGCACCCTGATCGCTATCTCGCCGGCCACCGGCCGATCGACGTCGATGAGCCGGACGTCGAGGGCAACGTGCTCGTCGACGACGTGATGGGGGAGTGGGGTCTGATCGAACTGCTCAACGCCGAACTTGCGCCGAGTGATGCTCGGCGGGCCGCCGAGGGCTGGGCCGGCGACCGGTATGTGCTGAGTGAGGTCGGCGGGGAGGAGTGCGTGACGATGCTCATCGTCACCGACACTGAGGTCGACGGTGACGAGTTGGCACTCGCGGCGCAGCGCTGGGTCGCTCGCGCCAGCGGCGCGAACACTGATCGCATCGACGCGACCACCGTCCGGCTGGTCGCCTGTTCCGTGTGACGCGAGTCTCGGTGCCGCTCCACTTCGGCACTTTCCACTGCCGCGAAACGGGCGTACCTTGAACTCGAGGGACCTCGTCCCACGGGGTCCGTGAACGAGGAGGGTGTCATGGAAGAGCGCCTGACGGAACGCTTCTCTGGCGATGTTGCGCCATTGCCCGAGGTGCCGAACACTCCCGCTGCACTGTTCGAAGCGATGCCGCCCGCGGTGGAGGAGCCGGCGATGGGGGTGGCTGCGGCGCCCCTCGTGCCGGGGCCGGTCGTCGATGCGGCCCCGCCGACTCGTCGCGGTTGGCCGAAGTACGTCGCGATCGGGGCGGCTGCGTTGTTGGTGGGTGTCGGAATCGGCTACCTCGCCGGTGCGCCGACACGGAACGAGCTGACCTCGCAACGCGACGACGCTCGCGCCCAGGTGGTCGGCTTGACGGCCGACCTCGCGACCGCCGAGGATGCGCTCGCGGCGACCGCCGACGAGCTCGACCTCGCCAACGGTGAACTCCGAACAGCCCAGTCGGAACTCACGAACACCGAAGCCTCGCTGGTGTCGATGACCGAGTCCCGTGACGCAGCGACCACGCGTGCTGATGCGTGCACGGTCGCCGCCACGGCAGGCAAGGACCTCGTGACGCAGTGGTCGAACATCTTCGACGACTTCATCGACTACTTGAACGCGCCGTGGGGCAGCGCGGCGGAAGCGACGATCGACACCCACATCGACGAGCAGTTCACCAAGATGGACGAGCAACAGGTCGCGCTCGACCGTGCGATGGAGGACTGCGTCGGCTGAGGTGACGACGTGCGGTCTCGCCAACTGGCCGGTGTTGGATCATTCAGCCAGCGCCGGCCAGGCCGCGAACCGGTCTAGAGGAAACCCTGCTTGCGGAGGCTGCGGAACGCGAACGCACCGATGACGGGCGGGAAGTAGAACGTGATCACGCGCGACGTGAGCGCGGCGGCGAACGCGATGTCCTCGGGCACGCCGATCGCGATGAAGCCGGCAGTGAGGGCCGCCTCGGTGACGCCGATGCCACCCGGCACGGGCATCAACCCGGCGAACAGCGACACGAAGATGGCCACCACGAGCACGTTGATGTAGCCGGGCGTCTGGCCGTATGCGGCGAGCACGGTGAGGTGGGTGAGCGCCCCGATGAGCTCGGAGGCCATGTTGGCGCCGAAGGCCACGGCGAGCCGACGCGGCGACTTGAGGAAGGGCAGCAGGAACGCCTTCACCTTGTGCACCTTGTCGAGCACCCAGTTGCGCAGCACGGGCACAGCGGCGATGACGACCAGGCCGATGACGAGCCCGATGCCGAGCCACACGAGCAGCGAGGTGATCTTGTCGACGTCGAAGTCGGCCGACAGGTTCATGTCGAGCGACCCGAAGCCGAGCAGCAGGATGCTGCCGAGGATGAGCAACTGGCACAGGAAGCCGGTGAATCCGTCGAGCGCGCCCATCGCCACGGCGGTGGTGGGCTCGACGCCGTTGCGTTGGAAGAACCGGATGTTCACCGCCACGCGGCCGGCGGTGGACGGCATCGCGAGGTTCACGAACGTCTGCGCGAACTGCAGTGTGGTGAGGCGGCCCAGTGGCACCGGCGTGGGGCTGATGCCCTCGAGGCCGATGGCGTTGGCCACTCTGCCGGAGCTCGACACCACGAACGCAGCGATGAGGATCGGAATGCTCGCGTTCCGCATCGCGCTGACGATGTTCTCGATGCCCACCTCGGTGAGTTGCGAGATGAGCAGGTACCCGGCCACGAACATGATGACCGAGGTGATGATGCCGCTCCACGAGACACGACGCAGCTTCTGCAGGTCGCGTTCCTCGATGCCCAGCAGCGTGAGTGTGGCCTTGCGCAGTTCGTCGATGTCGATGCCCGCGGCGTCGCAGCGCCGGCGTAGCGACAGCGTGAGCGCGGCCGGCTGGATGTAGCTGGCCACCTCGCCCAGCCCCTCGTCGCCGAGCGCGGCGCGGGCCGCCGTGGTGGCCCGTTCCACGCCGACCGACAACGCCGTGGTGACGAACAGCTGGGCTCGGTCGACCAGCAGTTCGGTCTCGCCCTTCGCCATGTAACCCGAGCCGAGGTCGGCAATGCCGACACCGCCCGGCTGGAGGCGGAGGTGGTCGGGATCGATCGACGCATGCGCGATGTGGGCGCGGTGGAGCTGCGCCAGCGCATCCCAGAAGCCGGCGAGCGTGCCATCGTCGAGCTCGCCCGCCACCTCGGACAACATCGGACCCTTGCGGCGCACCACCAACACGCCGTCGCCGATCACGTTGGTGCCGGCGGTGACGACGTGGTCGACCGGCACCCCCTGACGTTCGGCGAGCAGGGTGAGGAACGCCTCGTGCTCCACCTGCTGAAGTCGCGACAGTGCGAGTGCCGCGCCGCTGTCGCGGTACCAGAAGAACCGCCACAGCTTCACCAGCAGCTGGCCGTC
>SXKB01000183.1 GCA_005778215.1 Actinomycetota bacterium
GGCGGCGCGTTCAGTGGCAAGGACCCGAGCACGGTCGACCGTTCGGCCGCGTACGCCGCCCGCTGGGTGGCCAAGCACGTGGTGGCCAGTGGCGCCGCCACCCGGTGCGAGGTGCAGGTGGCCTATGCCATCGGCATGGCGCACCCGGTGAGCATCCTGGTCGAGACGTTCGGCACCGAGAAGGTCGAGAACTCGAAGATCGTCGACGCCGTGCGCAGCACGTTCGACCTCCGTCCGGCCGCCATCGTCCGCGACCTCGACCTGAAGCGCCCGATCTACCAGCAGACGGCGGCGTACGGTCACTTCGGGCGCAACAAGCCGGAGTTCACCTGGGAGCAGGTCAGCCGCCTCGACGAGTTCATGCGCGCCGTCGGCGTGTGACCATTCCGGGCGTGCTCACGCCCGCTCTGGTGGCGCGGGTGGTCCCCGACGTCACCGGGCTCGACAAGCAGTTCGACTACCTCGTCCCCGCAGCGCTGCGCGACCACGTGGCGGTGGGCACGAAGGTGCGTGTCCCGCTGCACGGTCGCCGCGTCGGCGGTTGGGTGATCGCGTTGGGCGAACCCGATCCGTCGGTGCCCGTGGAGAAACTGGTGCCCATCGCCAAGGTGTCGTCCATCGGGCCACCGGCCGAGGTGGTGGCACTGGCGCAGTGGGCTGCCGACCGCTGGGGTGCGCCGCGGGTGCGCCCGTTCCTCGTCGCTGCCCAACCGCCCTCGATGGTCACCGCGTTGCCGATGTCGCGCCGCACCGTCACCTCCGGTGGATCCGGTGTGACCTCGGGAGTTCGGCGCACCACACCGCTCACCGATCCGCTGCCGCTGCTGGTCGACATCGCACAGGCGGGACCGTGCATCGTCGTGCATCCCACTCCTGCCGCCACCCGGGCCATCGCCAACCGACTCCGCAAGGCCGGATTGCGGGTGGCGCTCCTGCCCGACGAATGGGCGCTGGCGGCCGCCGGCGCCGACGTGGTGGTCGGCACCCGCACCGCGGCGTGGGCGCCGTGTCCCGGTCTCGCCACGATGGTGGTGCTCGACGAGCACGACGAGGCGCTGCAGGAGGAGCGAACACCCACGTGGCACGCACGCGACGTCGCCGTCGAACGCTGTGAACGCGCGGGCGCTGCGTGTGTGCTGGTGTCGCCGTGCCCCACGCTCGCGGCGCTCCACTGGGCAGGTCAGCGAGTGGTGTCACCGACGGCCAACGAGGCCGTGCACGGCTGGCCCTTCGTCGAGATCGTCGACCGGTCCGACGAGGAGCCGTGGAAGCGATCGCTGGTGAGCTCGGCGCTCATCGCCCGCCTTCGCGACCACGCGGCCCGCGTCGTGTGTGTCATCAACACGTCCGGGCGCGCACGTCTGGTGGCATGTCGTTCCTGCAAGTCGTTGCAGCGGTGCGAGCGCTGCGACGCGGCGGTGGCGCTCGACGACCGAGAACTCCTCTCGTGCGCCCGATGCGGCACCGAGCGACCGCAGGTCTGCCAACAGTGCGGCTCGGGTGCCATGGCACTGGTGAAGCCGGGCGTGTCGCGGCTGCGTGAGGAACTCGAGGCCGCAGCCAACCGACCGGTCGTCGCAGTGACGGGGGAGTCCGACGACCTCCCCGATGCCGACGTGTACGTGGGCACCGAGGCCGTGCTGCACCGGGTGCGCAACATCGACGTCGTGGCGTTCCTCGATTTCGACGCCGAGCTCCTCGCGCCGCGCTACCGCGCCGTCGAGCACTCGCTCGCGCTCCTGGTGCGCGCCGGTCGATTGGTCGGCAGTCGCGAACGAGGCGGGCGTGTGATGGTGCAGACCTTCACCCCGCAGCACCCGTTGCTCAGCGCGGTGCAGTTGGCCGAACCCGACCGCATCGTGCCCGACGAACTCGAGCGTCGGCAACTGCTCGGGTTGCCGCCGTTCCGGGCGCTGGCCGCCGTCGAGGGGAGTGACGCCGAGGCATTCGCCGCAGCCACGGGTCTCGAAGCGGCGCCGACGGCCAAGGGTGTGCTGGTGCGCGCCGACACGTGGATGGAGCTCGGTCGGGCACTGGCGGCCACACCGCGGCCGAAGGGCAGTCGACTACGGGTCGAGGTCGACCCGCCTCGCGCCTAGCGGTCGCCTCGCCGGCAATGCAGGATGCGGTAGCCGCTCGACGACGCCAGCCGCTCCGTGGGGTGACCCTGCCCGCTCAGCCAGGTCTGCAGCGAATCGCTGCCCAGGTGCTTGTGCACGACCAGCACCGCCTCGCCGTCGTCGGCGAGGCGGCACAGCCAGCGCAACAGCATCGCGTGGAGGGCCGGCTTGCCGATGCGGATCGCCGGGTTGCTCCAGATGGTGCTGAAGCGAACCGTGTCGGGCACCTCATCGGGTGCACACACCCGCACGTTGGTGATCGCGTTGCGTTCGGCGTTGGCGCGGCACAGGTCGCGGGCCCGCTCGTTCACGTCGATGGCCCACACGGTGCTGCCGGGGGACCGGGCCGCCATCGTGAGCGCGATGGCGCCCGTGCCACAGCCGATGTCGAGCAGGTCGCCCGACGCCGCAGGGGTCGGTGCCTTCAGCAGCAAGAGCTTCGTGCCCGGGTCGATGCGGTCGTAGCCGAACACGCCTCGGTCGGTGCGCAGGATCAGTTGCACGTCGGGCAGCAGCAGGGTCACGTCGCGCGGTGCCGACTCCGTGGTGGGCTCTTCGTCGAAGTAGTGGGAACCGGGCGCAGACATCGCTCGCTAGCCTTGCAGGCATGGCGCAGCAGATCCGCACCTTCGGGGACCCGGTCCTCAAGACCAAGGCCTCCGAGGTGGCCGACATCGACGGCAAGATCGCTCGCCTCGTCGACGACATGTTCGACACGCTGTACGGCACCGACAACGGGTGTGCGCTCGCCGCCCCGCAGATCGGCGTGCAGAAGCAGGTCGTCGTGATGGATGTCGACGATCAGCAGTTGGCCATCATCAACCCGGTCGTGGTCGAGTCGTCGGGCGAGTTCGTCTACAGCGAGGGCTGCCTCAGCATCCCCGAGTTGTACGTCGACATCCTTCGACCCAACCAGGTGCTGGTGCGCGGCTTCACCATCGACGGCGACGAGGTCGAGATCGAGGCCGACGAGTTCCTCGGGCGGGTGTTCCAGCACGAGATCGACCACCTCAACGGCGTGCTGATGTTCGACCGGATGACGCCCGACCAGCGCAAGGACGCGATGGCCGAGTATCGCCGCCTTCAGGAGACCCCGCAGCCGGGCCGTCTCCGTCGTCTGCGCCTCAAGTGAGTCGACGCGGTTGATGCGGCGCCGCCTCGCGTACTTCGGGACACCCGCGATGGCGGTGCCGCCGCTGCGTGCCCTGGTCGATGCCGGCCACGACGTGGCGCTGGTGGTCACCCGTGTCGACAAGCGGCGCGGCCGCGGCGGTGAGCTGAGCCCCAGCCCGGTGAAAGCGGCGGCGCTCGAGCTCGGCCTGCCCGTCAGCCACGAGGTCGACGACGTGCTCGGCAAGGGCATCGATCTCGGGGTGGTGGTCGCGTTCGGCCAGTTGATCCGTCCCCACGTGCTGGCCGAGGTGCCGATGGTGAACCTGCACTTCTCCTTGCTGCCGCGGTGGCGTGGTGCCGCGCCGGTGGAGCGGGCGTTGCTCGCCGGCGACACGGAGACGGGTGTGTGTCTGATGCAGCTCGAGGAAGGCCTCGACACCGGGCCGGTGTTCGACACCGTGCACGTGCCCATCGGCCCGCACGTCACCGCAGCGGAGCTCCGGGCGCAGCTGGTCGAGGTCGGGACTCGGCAGCTGGTCGGCGCGCTCGCTGCGCCGCTGGGGGAGCCGCAGCCGCAGCAGGGCGAACCCGTGTATGCGGCGAAGATCCGGCCGGAGGAGCTGCGCATCGACTGGTCGCGTCCGGTCGCCGAGATCGATCGGCTCGTCCGCCTCGGCGGCGCCTGGACCACCTTCCGCGGCAAGCGCGTCAAGGTACATGCAGCCGAACTGGGCGACGCGCCAGCCGGCGCATTGCCCGCCACCCCCGGTCTGGTGCTGCACACCGTGCAGCCCGAAGGAAAGGGCCCCATGCCGTTCGCCGATTTCGCCCGGGGTGCCCGCCCGCAGCCCGACGAGCACTTCGAATGACCCCGCCCCGACCGGCGGCCACCGCTCGCGGTGTCGCGTACCACTGCCTCTGCCGCGTCGACCAGGACGGCGCGTACGCCAACCTCGTCACGCAGACCGCGCTGCAGCGCAGTCGACTCGACGAGCGCGATCGCAAGTTCGTCACCGAACTCGTGCACGGCACCACCCGCATGCGACGCGCATGTGATGCGCTCGTCGACCGGTTCGTGAGCAGCGAGCCCGACCCCGAGATCCGCACGTTGCTGCGCCTGGGCGCCTACCAGTTGCACTTCGCCGATGTGCCGGCACACGCCGCCGTGGGGGAGACGGTCGAGTTGGCGCCGAAGCGGTCACGTGGGTTCGTGAACGCCGTGCTGCGCCGGGTGGCGTCCACACCGATGCAGTGGCCCTCCGACGCGGTCCGGTTGAGCTACCCCGACTGGATCGTCGACCGCCTGGTGGTCGAACTCGGCCACGACGATGCGATCGCCACGCTCACGGAGATGAACCAGGCACCGTCGGCCACCGAACGCGACGACGGGTACACCCAGGACCTCGGCTCGCAGTGGGTCGCCGCAGCGGTCCCTGCGGTCGCCGGCGACCGGGTGCTCGACGTGTGCGCCGCGCCGGGGGGCAAGGCCACGGCCATTGCCGCTGGCGGCGCGTTCGTGGTGGCCGCCGATCTGCAGCCGAAGCGGGTGGGTCTCATCGCTGCCAATGCCGAGCGCATCGGCAGCGCCGGCCTCGCTGCGGTGGTGGCCGACGGCACCGCGCCGCCGTTCCCGTCGGCGTCGTTCCAGCACGTTCTGGTCGACGCGCCCTGCAGTGGGCTCGGCACCCTGCGCCGCCGCCCCGATGCCCGCTGGCGCATCCAGGCCACCGACGTGACCGAGCTGGCCGCCCTACAACATCGCATCGTCGCCGCCGTCGCTGCGCTCGTGGCGCCTGGCGGCACGCTCGTCTACAGCGTGTGCACCCTCCTCGCCGACGAAGCCGTGCCCCACGCCGTGCTCGAGGGCTTCCAACCGATCGTCGACCGGCCCGAAGGGGAGTGGCGGCCGTTCGGTCAGGGCTGGCGTGTGCTGCCGCACGACGCCGGCACCGACGGCATGATCCTGCTTCGGTACCGTAGGCAGCCATGACCGACCAGCCCCGACTGCTCGCCAAGGTGCTCACCGTCAGCGACGGCGTCATCGCCGGCACCCGTACCGACACCAGCGGAGCCGCCCTCGTCGAACTGCTGCAGGCGAACGGGTTCGACGTGGTCGAGCACTCCGTGGTCGCCGACGGCACCGACTCGGTGGCCGCAGCGTTGCGCTCACTCACCGACGGATTCGCGGGCCTGGTGGTGTCCACCGGTGGCACCGGGTTCGCGCCCCGCGACCAGACCCCCGAGGGCACTCGCCTCGTCATCGAACGCGAGGCACCGGGCATCGCCGAGGCGATGCGACTGGTGAACCCGCTCGGGCGGTTGTCGCGCGGCATCGTCGGTGTACGGGGTGGCAGCATCATCTGCAACACCCCCGGTTCGCCGAAGGGCTGTGTCGAGCAACTGTCCGCGGTGCTCGACGTGCTGCCGCACGCGCTGCGACTCCTGGCCGATACTCCCACGTCCCACTGAGCCGGTCGCCGCTAGCCTCCACCGGGTGCTGAAGCTCGTCCTCCCCAAGGGCTCGCTCGAGAAGGCGACGCTCGAACTGTTCGAGGGCGCCGACCTTCCCGTCGTGCGCTCGTCGTCCGTCGACTACAAGGCGTCCATCGACGACCCGCGCATCGCCGAGGTGCGCATCCTGCGCCCGCAGGAGATCCCCACGTACGTGTCGGAGGGTTTGTTCGACATCGGCATCACCGGCCGCGACTGGGTGGAGGAGACCGCCTCCGACGTGGTCAGCCTCGGTGAGCTGAAGTACAGCAAGGCCACGGCGCTGCCCATCAAGGTGGTCGTGGCTGTCGCGGGCGACTCGACGGTCACCTCGGTCGACCAGCTGCCGCAGGGCGTGCGCGTCAGCACCGAGTACCCGGAGCTCACCCGGCGCTTCTTCGCCGCCAAGGGCATCGACGCCGACATCCGGCTCAGCTACGGCGCCAGCGAGGCGAAGATCCCCGACATCGCCGACTGCATCGTCGACATCACCGAGACCGGCCGTGCGCTGCGCGCCGCCGGGCTGCGCATCATCGACGAGATCCTGCAGAGCTACACCGAGGTCGTCGCCAACAAGACCGCCTACGAGGATCCGGCGAAGCGCCATGCGATGGGGCAGTTGATGACCCTGCTCAACGGCACGCTCGACGCTCGCGGCAAGGTGTTGGTGAAGATGAACGTCGGCCAGGCCGAACTCGACGCAGTGCTCACGCTCCTGCCCTCGATGAAGTCGCCCACCGTGAACCCGCTGGCGGGAGAAGGCGGGTTCGCGGTGGAGACCGTCGTCGCGAAGCGGCAGATCAACACGCTCATCCCCGCGCTGAAGGACGCTGGTGCCACCGGCATCCTCGAGCTGCCGATCTCGAAGATCATCCCGTGAGCACCTTGGCAGGCTCCGTGGTCGAGTTCGACAAGGCGGTGGGTCTCGGTCAGGTCGCGCTGGCCGACGGCACTCGCTACCCGTTCCACTGCATCGAGATCGCCGACGGCACGCGCGACATCGCCGTGGGTACGGCCGTCACGTTCGAACTGCTCGGGAAGCTCGGCCGCTACGAGGCGGCCCGCATCGCGTCGGCATGACCACCGCCGACCGCGACCGTCGCATCCTCGACGTCATCCGGTCGCTGCGTCCCGGCGAGGTGGTCACCTACGGCGACATCGCCGCCGACGCCGGGTACCCGAAGCTCAGCCGCCTCGTCGGCCGGCTGCTGGCGCGCACCGACGACGATCTGCCCTGGTGGCGGGTGGTCAACAGTGCCGGCCGCCTCGTCCCCGGTCACGAGCGGGAGCAGTCGCAGCTGCTGCGCTCGGAGGGCGTGACGGTCGGCGAGGGGCGAGTGCGCCGCGCCCCGATCGGGCGGTTCAGCCGCCCGTTGCGCCCTTGATCTGCACGAACGCGAACTGGATGTTCTGCAGCGCGTCGCGCATGGTGGGCTCGTCGTCGCCCAGGCGCCCCTCGAGTGTGTGCACCACGGCCGACATCGCGTCGATGGCCATCGCCGCCTCCGGCAGGTTGGGGGGCGTCGCGCTCAGGTGGATGGCGGCGAGTTCGTAGAAGCCGACGACGTGGGTGGCGATGATCTGCTCGACCGGTGTCTCGGCGATGCGGGCCTTGGCCTCCCGGATCGCGGCCTCTGCGTCGTCGAGTTCGTGGTCGAACTCGTCGTCGGGAATGGCGGTCGGGGTGTCATCGCTGGTCACGTCTGGTACCCTACCGGGCTGACAACTGAGGCGAAGTGGGGCGCCGCGTGCGGCGTCCCCACCCGGCCACCGGCCCTCCGGGGCATGAGGTGCGCTCCGGGTCATCGAGGATTGCGTAGCATGCCGCCTGAAGCGGTGTGTCTCCGTCGTGTTCGGCGACTTCGCATCGCCACCACAGGAGGGGACCACCCATTGCACAGGAGTGAGCAGCCATAGCACCGCCGCAGCAACCAGAACACCGGTACAACGAGCGCATCCGTGCCCGTGAGGTTCGCCTCATCGGCGCCGACGGCAACCAGTTGGGCATCAAGCCCCTGCCGGAGGCACTCCAGTTGGCCCGCCAGCTCGATCTCGACCTCGTCGAAGTCGCGCCCATGGCCACCCCGCCCGTGTGCCGGATCATGGACTACGGCAAATTCCGCTACGAGGAAAGCCAGAAGGCCAAGGAGTCGCGCAAGAAGACCGTCCAGGTGTCGATCAAGGAAGTGAAGTTCCGTCCGAAGATCGGCAAGGGCGACTTCGACACCAAGGTCCGCCACATGCAGGAGTTCCTGTCCGAAGGCCACAAGGTCAAGGTCACGCTCCAGTTCCGTGGCCGAGAGATGGCCCACCCGGAACTCGGGTCGAAGATCCTCGACCAGGTGCTCGAACAGGTCGGCGCTGCCGGCAAGGTCGAGACCCAGGCTCGCCTCGAAGGCCGCAACATGACCATGGTCATCGCTCCCGAGAAGAAGGCGACACCCAAGAAGCACGAGGCGAAGGCAGCCTCCGACGACGCAGCACCTGCCGCCGAGTCGCCCGCCGCCGAGCCCGACCCCGCCTGAGCGATCTCATCGCGACACGGGGTCGCCGCAGTGCGATCCCGTTGAACACCCCCGGTGGGGACGCGTCCCCGCCACCGTCACAGGAAAAACCACCATGCCCAAGATGAAGACCAGCAAGACCGCTGCCAAGCGGTTCTCCAAGACCGGCACCGGCAAGCTCCGTCGCCTGCAGCAGAACCGTCAGCACCTGTTCGAGAAGAAGCCGTCCACCCGTACCCGCCGTCTCGACGGCATGGTCGACGTCCACCCCGGCGACGCCAAGAAGATCAAGCGCCTCCTCGGCGAGCGCTGATCCGACGGCCCCGAACACGAAGAACGAAGAAGGAGAACCACCATGGCTCGCGTGAAGCGTGCAGTGAATGCGAAGAAGAGTCGGCGCCAGGTGCTCGAGCGCGCCAAGGGCTACTACGGCAACAAGAGCCGTTCGGTCCGGGCGGCCAACGAGCAGGTCATGAAGAGCGGCCAGTACGCCTTCCGTGACCGCCGCGCCAAGAAGGGCGAGTTCCGTCGCCTGTGGATCCAGCGCATCAACGCTGCATGCCGCCTCAACGACATCAGCTACAGCCGGTTCATCGCCGGTCTCAACGCTGCCGGCATCGAGGTCGACCGCAAGATGCTGTCCGACCTGGCCATCACCGACGCGGCCGCGTTCAGCGCCCTCGTCGAGCAGGCCAAGGCGGCGCTCTGAGCGCTCCCCATCCTGCGGGGCTCACCTACTCGAGTCCGAAGGTTCAACGACTGCGGCGCCTCTTGGGGCGCCGCAGTGCGCGTTCCGAGGAAGGTGTGTTCGTGGTCGAGGGCGGCGGTCTGCTCGCGCAGGCCGTCGCCGCCGGCTGGGAGGTGGAGGCACAGTTCGTGGCGCCCGGCGCCGACTCCGTGCGGTGCGATGCGCCCCTGTACGAGTTCGCACCGAACGTGCTCGAGCGTGTCGCCACGACCGACAACCCGCAGCCGGTGATCGCCATCGTGCATCAACGGCCGCAGGTACTCCCGCCCGGGGCCACGTTCGTGATGGTGGCCGATCGACTCGCCGATCCGGGCAACGCCGGCACCATCATCCGTTCGGCTGAGGCCGCCGGCGCCGATGCGGTGGTGTTCACGGCGGGCTCCGTCGATCCGTACAACCCGAAGGTGGTGCGCGCCACGGCAGGCTCACTGTTCCGTGTGCCGGTCGTGTCGGCCGAGTTCCAGGTCGTGCGCGATGCCGGTCTCCCGCTGTTGGCCACGTCGTCGCACCGTGGTGTCGCCTACACCGACGCCCCGCTCGCTGCGCCCGTCGCGGTCGTGGTGGGCAACGAAGCCCACGGCGTGCCCGACGACGCCCCGGTCGACGGATGGATCACCATCCCGCACCAGGGTGCGACCGAGAGCCTCAACGTGGCCATGGCAGCGACGGTGCTCGCATTCGAAGTCGCCCGCCAACGGCGGGCGGGGTAACCTGGCGCCGATGGCCTTGCTGCGACTCGCTCAGCGATTTCGGTGCCCCCGGGTGTACCGGGGTTGCGCGCCGACGCACTGACGCGTCACGCCGCCACGTCGCTCGGGGGACACCACCACCCTTCCGTTCCTTCCGACCTGTGGAGATGTAGATGATCGACGACGTACGCGCGGCAGCAGATGCCGCAGTGGCGCGTCTCGCCGAAGTGGCCGTGCTGGCCGAGGCGCAGGCGCTCGAGACCGAACTGCTCGGCAAGAAGGGTCCCTTCGCCGAGTTCAAGACCCGCCTCGGTGGCCTCGCCACCGTGGACGAGAAGAAGGCCGTCGGTCAGGCGGTCAACGAGGCCACGCAGCGCGTCGCTGCGGCGGTGCAGGCGCGCGTGGCCGAACTGAAGCGTGCCGAGCGCGCCGTGCAGCTCGAGGCCGAGCGCATCGACCTCACCGAAGTGCTCAGTCGCCCGTCACGAGGCCATGCCCACATCGTCACGCAGGCGTGGCAGCGGCTCGAGGACGTGTTCGTCGGACTCGGCTTCCAGGTGGCCGAAGGTCCCGAGGTCGAGACCGACTGGTACAACTTCGAGGCGCTCAACATGCCGCCCGATCACCCGGCGCGCAGCATGCACGACACGTTCTACGTCGACCACGGCACACCCGGCAGCACCGTGCTGCGCACGCACACCTCGCCCGTGCAGATCCGCGTCATGCAGCGCGTCGCACCGCCGATCTACATGATCATGCCCGGCCGCGTGTTCCGCAACGAGACCACCGACGCCACGCACCTCGCCGTGTTCCACCAGATCGAGGGTCTGGTCATCGACCGTGGCATCACGCTCGCCGACCTCGCAGGCACCATCGAGTCGTTCACCAAGGCATTCTTCGGGGAGGGCTTCTCCAGCCGTCTGCGGCCGAGCTACTTCCCGTTCACGGAACCGTCGGCCGAGTTCGACATCCGTACCCCGAAGGGCGACTGGCTCGAGCTCGGCGGGTGCGGCATGGTGCCTCCGACCGTGCTGCGGGCAGGCGGGCTCGACCCCGAGGAGTGGAGCGGCTTCGCGTTCGGCTTCGGCATCGACCGCATGGCCAAGGAGCGGCACGCCGTCGGCGACGTCCGCGAGATGTACACCAACGACATCCGTTTCGTGGAGCAGTTCTGATGAAGATCGTCCATTCCTGGCTCAACGACCTGGTGCCCGTCGGCGACGACGTCGACGCCATCGCCGACGCCATCACACACCTCGGCCTCGCCGTCGAGGACGTGGCGCGCGTCGGTGCCACGGTGCCGGGTGTCGTCACCGCTCGCGTCCTGAAGACCGAACGGCATCCCGACGCCGCGAAGGTGCACCGGGTGTTCGTCGACGCCGGTGACGGCGTGGAGCGTCATGTGTGGTGCGGTGCGTTCAACATGCAGGCCGGCGACGTCATCCCGCTCGCCACGCCCGGCACCGTCATGCCCGACGGTCGCGCCATCGAACCGAAGCCCATTCTCGGCATCCCCAGCGAGGGCATGCTCTGCTCGGCGCGCGAGCTCGGCCTCGGCGACGACCACAGCGGCATCCTCATCCTCCCCGAGGGCACCCCGCTCGGCGTGCCCTACGGGGAGGCGCTCGGCCTCGGCGAGGAGGTCGTGTACGACCTCGACGTGCTGCGCAACCGGCCCGACGCGTACGGCCACATCGGTGTCGCTCGCGACCTGGCCGCACGCTTCGGCTTGCAGCTCGCGTCGGCGCCGCACGTGCTGGCACCGGTCGAGCCGTCCCGCAGCGCACCGGTCGACATCGTCGCGGGCGATCGCTGCCCGCGGTTCACCACGGTGGTCATCAGCAACGTGGCGGTCGGCCCGTCGCCCGACTGGATGGCCCGTCGCCTCGCAGCCGCCGGTATGCGGTCCATCAACAACGTGGTCGATGTGAGCAACTACGTGATGCTCGAGACCAACCAGCCGAACCACGCGTACGACTTCGACACGCTCGGGGGCGGAGGGTTCCGCATCCGCATGGCCGCCGAGGGCGAGACCATCGTCACGCTCGACGACGTCGAGCGCACGCTCACGGCCGCCGACCTGCTCATCTGCGATGCCACCGATCGGCCGATCGGACTCGCGGGCATCATGGGTGGTCAGAACACCGAGATCAGCGATCGCACGCACACCATCGCGCTCGAGACGGCATGGTTCGAGCCGATGGGCATCCTGCGCACGGTGGCCCGCATGGGTCTGCGCAGCGAGGCATCGGCCCGCTTCGAGCGTGGCGCCGATCCGTACGGCATCGATCGGTCGGTGGCCCGGTTCGTCGAGCTGCTGCGCCTCACGTGTCCCGACCTGGTCGTGCACGCCGGCATGGTCGATGCGCGCAGCGAGGCGCACATGCCCCGTCCCACTCGCATCGAGGTGCGTCCCGTCCGGGTCGGGCAACTGCTCGGCACTGCCTTCACGGCGGCGGAGATCACGGCGCTCATCGAGCCCATCGGGTTCGCGTGCCAGCTCGACGGCGATGTGCTGCAGGTGACGGTGCCGTCGTGGCGACCCGACTGCACGCTCGAGATCGACATCGTCGAGGAGGTCGCCCGTCACTTCGGGTACGGCAAGCTCGGCAAGACCGTCCCGAAGAGCACTGTGCCCGGTGGGCTCACGCCGCAGCAACAGCGTCGCCGCCGGCTGCGCGACGTGCTGCTCGGCCTCGGTCTCAGCGAGGCCATGCCGCACCCGTTCCTCGCGGCCGGCGATCTCGAACGGGCCGGGCTGTCGGCCGAGGCCGTGCGCCTGGTCAACCCGCTCGTGGTCGGTGACGACGTGCTGCGCACGTCGTTGCGTCCCGGGCTGTTGAAGGCCATCGAGTTCAACGAGTCGCACCGCCGGCCGGGCGTGTCGTTCTTCGAGATCGGCCACGTCTACCCGCCGAGCACGGACGTGTTGCCCGCCGAGTACGAGGCGCTCGCCGTCGTGCTCGCCGGCGTCGACGCCACCGCAGCGATGTCCGTCTGGCGCGAACTCGTGGCGGCGATGGGTTGGGGTGCACGAGTCGATCAGGGTGCCGTGCCGGCCGGTCTGCACCCCACTCGGTCGGCCACGTTGTCGGTCGGCAAGGACGTCGTCGGCGCCGTGGGCGAGATCCACCCCGACGCGCTCGATGCGTACGGCATCGACGAACGCGTGGCCGTGCTGGAGCTGAACCTGTCGATCCTGCTCGCGGCCGAGCCCAAGGTGGCGCAGTGGAAGGCCACCAGCCGGTTCCCTTCGAGCGACTTCGACCTCGCTTTCACCGTGCCCGACTCGGTGTCGGCGGAGAAGGTGGAGAAGGCCATCCGTCAGGGCGCTGGTGGCGGCCGGGTCGATCTCTCGCTGTTCGACGTCTACCGCGGCAAGGGTGTGCCCGATGGCGCCCGGAGTCTCGCCTATCGCCTGCGGTTGCAGGCCGCCGATCGCACGCTCACCGACGCCGACGTGGCCCAGGTGCGCGAGCGGATCGTCGCCGGCGTCGGCAAGCTCGGCGCGTCGTTGCGCGGTTAGTTGCTGCTCAGGTCGTCGGGCGCGTTCGCCACCCAGGCGATGCGCCCGCCCTGGCGGCGGATCACCGCGCGCCACAACCCGTCGGGCTCCGTGCTGAACACGTCGTCCGTCTCCGAGGGCAGCACCATCCACGCGCCCTCGTTCAGCTCGCCGTCGAGCTGCTGCGGGCCCCAACCCGAGTAGCCGCGGAACACCCGCAGTTGCAGCACCGAGCCGGCCACCAGCGCCGGGTCGAGCGCGAGGTCGATCGAGCCGAGATCGCCCACCACGCGGGTCCATGCATCGTCGTCGGGCTGGTCGAGTCGTCCGAGTGCGATCAGCGCATCGGGCTCGACGGGCCCTCCTTCGAACAGCACGGCCGGTGGACTGAGGCGGTCCTCCCATCGATCGATGGGCTCGGGAAGCTGGTCCCCGCCGGGTCGGTTCAGCACCACGCCGACGGCGCCGTCGTCGTTGTGCTCCAGCATGTACACGACGGTGCGGTCGAAGTTCGGGTCGACCAGCGGGGGAGTGGCCACGAGCAGTCGGCCCTTGGTGGAACCGGGAATCGGCGCGTCGTGGGAACTCACGCCCCCATTCTGCACGTCCAACCTCGCTGGTGGGCCACAGGGGCCCCAGCGGCTCCGGCCGCGCCAGAGGAGCAACGCACACATCATGTACAAGCAGCCGTCACGCCGTCGTGGTCCGGGTCTCGTGGTCGGGGTCGTCGTCGGCGCCCTCGTCGCTGGGGCCGTCGCGATCGGCGTGCAACTGGGGAATCCGTTCGGCACCGAGACGGTCGACCATTCCGCCCCGCCCGTCATCCTCGATCTCCGCGATCTCGCCGACTATCACGCCGCGCAGGGGCAGTTCGAGGTGACGATCGACCAGGAGAAGGATGTCCAGTGGGTGCCCTCGGTGATCGCCGGCGAGCGCACGCAGTTCGTGGCCGTCGCCACCGTCGATGCCGTGGTCGACTTCACCTCGTTGTCCGACGGCGCCGTCCAGGTGGGGGAGGACGGGACGTCGGTGGTGGTCACCCTGCCGCCGGCGTATCTCACCGAGCCGGTGTTCGACCGTGAGTTGAGTCACGTGATGAACCGCGACCGGGGCCTCCTCGATCGAATCGGCGGCATGTTCAGCGACAATCCGACCAGCGAGGAAGGGCTGTACGAGGCTGCCGACGACAAGATCGCCGCGGCGGCCGCCGCCACCGATCTGCAGGCGCGGGCCCAGCAGAACACCGCATCGATGCTCGAGACGATGCTGCGCGCGATGGGCTTCGAGCAGGTCGAGGTGCGTTTCCAGGTGTCCTCCGCATCGGTTGCATGACCATACACAACCCTGTATGGTCATGCGTCTATGACGCGAGTGGGCATCATCGGAGCGTCCGGGTACACCGGCGCCGAACTGCTGCGGATCGCCGCACAGCATCCTGACTACGAGGTGGTCTATGCCACCGGCGACACCCAGGCAGGAGTCCGTGCGGCGACGCTGTACCCCAGCCTCGCCGCCCGCTATCCCGACCTGGTGTTCGAGTCGTTCGACCCCTCCCGGGCCGAGGGTCTCGACCTCGTGTTCCTCGGCCTGCCGCACGAGGCGAGCATGGCGCTCGCCCCCCAGTTGGTCGGCAAGGTGGGGTGCGTGGTCGACCTGTCCGCTGCCTACCGGCTGAAGGATGCGTCGCTGTACCCGGGGTGGTACGGCTTCGCCCACGACCAGCCCGAGTTGCTCGCCGCCGCGGTCTACGGCCTGCCCGAGCTGCACCGCGACGAGCTGCGCGGCGCATCGCTGGTGGCCACGCCCGGCTGTCACGTCACGGCCGCCACGTTGGCGCTCGCGCCGCTGGTGCGGGCCGGCCTCGTTGCCACCACCGGCATCGTCGTGAACAGCATCACCGGCGTCAGCGGCGCCGGGCGTGCGCTGAAGCACACGAGCCTGTTCTGCACGGCCGACGAGGACGTCACCGCCTACGGCCTGCTCGACCATCGCCACACGCCCGAGATCGAGCAGGAGGTGGGTGCCCAGGTGCTGTTCACCCCGCACCTCGCGCCCATGAACCGCGGCATCCTCGCCACGTGCTACGCCCGGCCGGCTGCCGATGTCAGCACCGAGTCGTTGCTCGCCGCGCTGTCGGCGCAGTACGCCGGGGAGCCGTTCGTGGTGGTCGGGGAGTCGTCGCCGTCCACCAAGGCCACGCTCGGCAGCAACACTGCGCATCTCACGGCTCGCTTCGACGAGCGCACCGGCACCGTGATGGCCATCTGCGCCATCGACAACCTGGCCAAGGGAGCGTCGGGTGGTGCCGTGCAGGCGGCCAACGTCGCCCTGGGTCTCGACGAATCGGCCGGCCTCGCCGCAGTGGGGGTGTACCCGTGAGCGCGAGCGCGAGCGACAAGGCGGCTGTCCTCGTCGAGGCGCTGCCGTACATCCGCCGGTTCGCGGGGCAGGTGGTCGTGGTCAAGTACGGCGGCAACGCGCTCGCCGGTGCCAGCGACGACGATGCACTCGCGTTGTTCGCCGAGGACATCGTGTTGATGCGCCAGGTCGGCATGCGGCCCGTGGTGGTGCACGGTGGTGGCCCGCAGATCAGCGAGCTGATGAACCGCCTCGGCAAGGTCACCGAGTTCCGCAACGGACTGCGCGTCACCGACAAGGAGACCGTCGACATCGCCCGCATGGTGCTCATCGGCAACGTGAACCCACAGTTGGTGTCGGCCATCAACGTGCACGGTTCGCTGGCCGTCGGTGTCAGCGGCGAGGACGCGGGGCTCATCCGGGCCACGGCGCGCGATCCCGAGCTCGGCTTCGTGGGCGACGTCGAGTCGATCAACCCCACCATCCTCCAGGCCCTCCTCGACGACGAGTTCGTGCCCGTGGTGGCCACCATCGGTGCCGATGCGGCCGGCCAGGCCTACAACATCAATGCCGACACCGTCGCGGGCGCCATCGCCGAGGCGCTCGGTGCCGAGAAGCTGGTGTACCTCACCGACATCGAAGGGCTGCGCCGCGTGGTCGACGACCCGAGCAGCCTCATCCGCCAGACGACACCCGACGAACTCGACGCGCTCATGGCCGACGGCACCATCGCCGGCGGGATGATCCCGAAGGTCGAGAGCTGCGTCCATGCCGTCCGCGGCGGCGTGCGCAGGGCCCACATCCTCGACGGCCGCATCCCTCACGTGTTGCTGCTCGAGATCTTCACCGACGAGGGGATCGGAACGATGGTCAGATGAGTGCGCACGCCTTCGCCACACAAGGGCAGTCATACTGCCCGTTCATGCCCGTGTTCGGCGCACCGCAGGTGATGTTCGAGCGCGGCAGCGGCACCGAGCTGTGGGACACCGACGGGAAGCGCTATCTCGATTTCCTGTGCGGCATCGCCGTCACCTCGCTCGGTCACGCCAACCCGGCGGTGTCGGCGGCCATCTGCCGTCAGGCCGACACGTTGCTGCACGTGAGCAACTTCTTCTCCAATCCGGCCGCCACCAGAGCGGCCGTGCAACTCACCTCGCTCCTCGGTGATGCCACCGGGCACGAAGGCCAGGTGTTCTTCTGCAACAGTGGCGCCGAGGCGAACGAGGCCGCGCTGAAGCTGGCCCGCAAGTTCGGCGGTCGCGGCCGTCACGCCGTGGTGAGTGCGTTCGGCAGCTTCCACGGTCGCACCCTCGCCGCGCTCGCTGCGACCGGTCAACCCGCCAAGCACGAACCGTTCCAGCCGATGCCCGACGGCTTCCGGCACGTGCCGTTCAACGACCTCGCCGCGCTCGAGGCCGCCATCGACCCCACGGTCGCTGCGGTGCTGCTCGAGCCGGTGCAGGGCGAAGGTGGCGTGGTGCCGGCCGACCCGCCGTACCTACGCGACGTGCGTGCGATGTGCGACGAGCGCGGCCTGCTGCTCATCCTCGACGAGGTGCAGACCGGCTGTGCCCGCACGGGCACCTGGTTCGGTTTCCAGCACGCCGGCGTCGTCCCCGATGTGGTCACGCTGGCGAAGGCCATGGGCAATGGCTTCCCGGTCGGCGCCGTGTGGGCCAAGCGTGAAGTGGCCGCCGTGTTCCAGCCCGGTGACCATGGCAGCACCTACAGCGGCACGGCCATCGCCACCGCCGCAGTCAGTGCGGTCATCGACGAGATGCAGCGCATCGACGCGCCACGGCTGGCACGCGAGCGCGGCGCCGAACTGTCGGCGGCCCTCCGGTCGGTCCCTGGCGTGGTCGAGGTGCGCGGCGCCGGGCTGCTGCTCGCGGTCGAACTGGCCGACGGCATCGACGCGAAGTCGGTGTATCTGGCAGCACTCGATCGGGGCCTTGTCACCAACGCCGTCACTGGCACGGCGCTGCGTCTCGCCCCGCCGCTCACCGTGTCGTCCGCCGAGATCGCCGAAGCGGTCGCCATTCTCACCGCCGTGCTGCAGGAGCTCCGTCCATGACACGCCATCTGCTCGACATCGTCGATCTCACCGCCGACGAGTTGGCGCTCGTCCTCGAACTCGCGCAGCGTCCGTCGCTGCCCCAGGTGCTCGACGGTCAGGGCGTGGCCCTCATCTTCGAGAAGCCGTCGAACCGCACCCGCCACTCGATGGAGATGGCCGTGGTCCAACTCGGTGGTCACCCCGTGTACACGCGGGGCGAGGAGGTCGGGCTCGACGTGCGCGAGACCGTCGAGGACGTCACCCGGGTGATGGCCGGCTACCACGGCATGCTCGCCGCCCGCGTGTTCCAGCACGACAAGGTCGTCCGTATGGCGGCGTGCAGTGGGGTGCCGGTGGTCAACATGCTCAGCGACCATTCGCACCCACTGCAGGCGCTCGCCGATCTGCTCACGATGCAGCAGCTGCACGGGCCGCTCCACGGGCATACCGTGGCGTTCGTGGGCGACTGGAACAACGTGTCGCGCTCGTTGGCCGAGGCGTGCATCATGCTGGGCGTCGACGTGTCGCTCGGTTGCCCGGTCGGCTACGACGCCTCGGAGGCCGAGCTCGAACGGCTCGACGGTCTGGGCCCGGGCAGCATCCGTCAGTCGCCACGAGCGATCGACGCCGTGCAGGGTGCCATCGCGGTGCACACCGACACCTGGACGTCGATGGGTCAGGAGGCGGAGAAGGCCGAACGGGTGAAGGTGTTCGAGGGCTTCCAGGTCGATGCTGCGCTCATGGCAGCTGCGGCGCCGGGCGCCGGCTTCTACCACTGCTTGCCGGCGTACCGGGGCTACGAGGTCGCAGCCGACGTCATCGACGGCGCGGCCAGTCACGTCATCGCCCAGGCCCACAACCGGCTCCACGCAGCGCGCGGTGCACTGGCGTTCCTGATGGGGGTGCGCTGACATGGCGTCGAAGGTGCAACGGCAGCAGGCCATCGCGAAACTCATCGCGAAACACGCGGTCACCAACCAGCCACAACTGGTCGATCTGCTGGCCGAGGACGGCATCACAGCCACCCAGGCCACCGTGTCCCGCGACCTCGAGGACCTCGGGGCCGTGAAGGTGCGAGTGCCGGGTGGTGACACGGTCTACGCCATCCCCGAGTACGAGCCGCAGCGCATCGCCCCCGAGGACCAACTCCGGCGGGTGATGGGTGAGTGGGTGGCCGAGGTGCGCCACAGCGGCAATCTCGTGGTGCTGCGCACACCGCCGGGTTGTGCACACGTGGTGGCGTCTGCGCTCGACCGCAGCGGCCTCGACGGCATCCTCGGCACGGTGGCCGGCGACGACACGCTGCTCGTCGTGGCCGAGGAGGGCATGGGTGGCGAATCGATGCGCGATCGACTGCGCGAACTGGCAGGTCTGTCATGAGTGAACAGCACGGCAACACGCTCTGGCACGGGCGTTTCGAGGGCGGCCCGGCGGCTGAACTGATGGCCTACACCGAGAGCTTGTCGTTCGACCAGCGGCTGTGGCCCGACGACATCGCCGGCTCTGTCGCCCACGTGCGCGGCCTCGCACACGTCGGCATCCTTTCCGAGGTCGAGCGCGATGCCGTGTTGGTGGCGCTCGAGCAGGTGGCGGCTGAGATGGGTGCGGGCAGCTTCCAGTTCCAGGCGTCCGACGAGGACATCCACACCGCGGTCGAACGACGCGTCACGGAACTGGCCGGCCCCGCCGGTGCCAAGCTGCACACCGGGCGCAGCCGAAACGACCAGTCGGCCACCGACGTGCGGCGCTGGTTGAAGCGGGAGCTGATGGTGGTGGCGCAGCGGGTCGTCGGGCTGCAGGAGGTGCTGTTGCAGCGCGCCGAGGCGGCCGGCGAGGTGTACCTGCCCGGCTACACGCACCTCCAACGTGCGCAACCCGTGCTGCTCGCGCACCACCTCATGGCGCACGGCTGGGCGCTCGGCCGCGACGTCGAGCGCCTGCTCGACGCGCTCGAACGCATCGACGTGTCACCGCTCGGTGCGGGTGCGCTCGCCGGGTCGTCGTTGCCGCTCGACCCCGACTTCACGGCGGCCGAACTCGGCTTCGCCGCACGGTTCGAGAACTCGCTCGACGCAGTCGGCTCACGCGACCACATCGCGGAGGCGCTCTTCGTGCTCACGCTCATCGGCATCAACCTCTCCCGCATCGGCGAGGAGTTCGTGCTCTGGACCACCGACGAGTTCGGTTTCGCGAAGCTCGACGACGGCTATGCCACCGGTTCCTCGATGCTCCCGCCGAAGAAGAACCCCGA
>SXKB01000184.1 GCA_005778215.1 Actinomycetota bacterium
GAACAGTTGCAGACACTCGGTGACGGCCTGCTGCTGCAGCTCGGTGCACCAGTACTTCGCCTGTGCCGCGTCGGCAGCCGACAGCCCGCCCTCGTTCAACTGCTGCACGCACTGGTCGACGTACGCCTGGGCCACATCGACCGACGTCTTCACCTCGGCCAGCGTGAACTTGGTGTTCTGGAACGCGGCGATCGGCTGACCGAAGGCGGTGCGCTCCTTCACGTACGCCACGGTCCAGTCCAGCGCAGCGCGGGCGCTGGCCACGCCGCTCACCGCGATGGACAGCCGTTCCTGCGCCAGGTTCGCGGTGAGATAGTTGAACGCCTTGCCCTCTTCACCGAGCAGATTCGCCACGGGCACGCGCACGTCGTTGAAGAACAATTCCGCGGTGTCCTGGCTGTGCATACCGATCTTCTCGAGGTTGCGGCCACGCTCGAACCCGGCCATGCCGCGCTCCACCACCAGCAGGCTCATGCCGGTGTGCCGCTGGGTCGGGTCGGTCTTCGCCGCCACGATCACGAGGTCGCTGTTGATGCCGTTGGTGATGAACGTCTTGCTGCCGTTCAGCACGTACTCGTCGCCGTCGCGCACGGCCGTGGTGGCGATGCCGGCCAGGTCGCTGCCCGTGCCGGGTTCGGTCATCGCGATCGCGGTGATCAGTTCGCCCGAGGCGATGCCCGGCAACCAGCGCGCCTTCTGCTCGTCGGTGCAGTACTCGATGAAGTACGGCGTGGTGATGTCGTTGTGCAGTGTGAGGCCCAGACCCGCACCGCCGATGCCGGCCGCGGCGAGTTCCTCGGCCAGCACCATGTTGAAGCGGAAGTCCTTCGTGCCGCCACCGCCGTACTGCTCGGGCACGGCCATGCCCAGGAAGCCGAACTGGCCTGCCGCCGCGTACAGCTCGCGCGGCGCAATGCCGTCGCGTTCCCAGTCGCGGTAGTGGGGCGTCATCTCCTTCGCGATGAACGCGGCGAACGACTCGCGGAAGGCCTGATGATCGTCGGTGAAGAGTTGGCGCACATCGGCACGATACGTTGCGGCCGAAGGAGCACGCATGTTCGTGGAAGTGGTCGATGGTGTGGGTGCGGTGCGAGACGCCGACAACCTGAAGGCGTTGTCGGTGCGGGCGGCGTCGGCTGCCTCGCTGGTCGATGCGGCGCTGGTGCGCGGCGTGGCCGACGACGGCAGCCACGTGTGGCTCGACATCGTCGAACTGAAGGCGCGCGGTGCGGCCACGGTGGCCGACCCGGCGGCGTGGGGTGCCGGCTTCGACGGGATGATCGCGTTCGCCGGCCAGCACGGTTGGGTGAACGACACGGGCGACGCCGTGCGCGCCCACGTCGAGCCCCCGGCCTGACCCTCGATCGCTAGGCGCAGGCGTCGGCCAGGATGGGCAGGTCGCCGTCGAACTCGGGCGGCGGCACCGGGGTGAGTGCGGCGGCGGTGAGGGCACGCACCTCGGCGGCGTCCCAGTTCGACGGCTTCACCAGCGGTGGGGCGAGGTGCAGCGTGCGCACACCCACCAGCCCTTCGTTCTCGGTGTAGCGCTGCACGATCTGTGCGAAGTCGCCCAGTTGCGACCGTTGGATGTCGGTGCGCACGGCGCCACCGAATGCGTCCATCAACGCCGGCAGGCCGGTGGCCAGGGCCTTCGGCGTGGCGGCCTCGGAGATGGAGGCGAGCACGCAGCGCTGGCGACCCATGCGGCCGTAGTCGCTGTCGGCCTCGCGGCTGCGGGCGTAGCTGAGCGCGAGGGTGCCGTCCATGTGCTGCTGGCCGCGTTCGATCCACTCGGGCACGGGGTGCTTGGCGTTGCGCGGGTTGCCGGCGGTAGGCACCCGCTTCGGCACGTTGATGTCGATGCCGCCGATGGCGTCGACGATGTCGACGAACCCGGCCATGTCGACGAGCACGTAGTGGTGCACGGGCACGCCCAGCAGCTGGGCGACGCCCTGCTTGATGGCCTGCGCGCCGGCGTCGTCGCCGCCGCCTGCGAGGTCGCGGCGGTGGTCGACGTACGTGTACACCGCGTTGGCCAGGTCGGTGAAGCCGTCGGGGAACTGCTCGGCCAGCGGTGTGCCGGGCGGGAACGGCATGCGGGAGAGGTTGCGCGGAATGCTGATCATCGCGGTGTCGCCGGTGACCGGTTCGATGGACACCAGGATCATCGAGTCGGTGCGCAGGCTCCATCGGCCGGGCCCGGCGTCGCCACCGAGCAGCAGCACGTTCACGCGGTCGATGCCGGCGAACGGGGCGATGGTGGTGGACGTGGTGGAGGTGGACGACGTGGAGGTGGTGCTCACGCGGGGTGCCGTGGTGGAGGGCGGCACCGTGGTGGTGGTCGTGGTGCTGGCGATGGTGCCGGGGTTCGCGGTCACGGCGCCGTCGTCGCCGAACACCTGCTCCACCGCCTGGTCGGTGCGGCGCACGTAGTCGGCGGCCACCGCCATCGGCGCCACGCCGGCGATGGTGACGGCCACCACGGCGGCGCCCGACAGCACGGCGATGGCGCGGCCGCCGACGGCGGGGCGCGACCGCCATGACGCGTCGAGCGCGGCCCACAGGCGCGTGCCGGCCATCACCAACAGCAGCGCCGCGGTGAGGATGAACTGGTCGCGTTGGGCCACGACGGCCGCGACGTCGGCGGTGCTGCCCACGTCGGCGAACACGATCGCGAGACCGAGCATGGCGATGAGGTTCAGCACGCTCGCGAGCACCACGGCGGGGCGGAACTTCGCGCCGACGGCGAAGTGGCCGGCGCCCGGCATCACCACCGACAGCAACGCTGCCAATGGGCTGAGCCACGGACCGCGCATCGTGCTCGGTGAGGTGCCCATGCCCTCACGGTACGCCGCGTCACCACGCGGTGTCACGACGCGCGCCGCGCGATCGCGTGACACGTGGGTGGGGTCAGTGGGTGGGGTACACCTCGCTCAGCAGCACGCCCATCTCGGTGCCGGGCACGGCGGGTGAGTACAGGAAGCCCTGGGCGCTGGTACAGCCGAGGCTGCGCAGGAACGCCGCCTGCTCTGCGGTCTCCACGCCCTCGGCCGACACCTGCAACCCCATCTGGTGGGCGAGAGCGGTGATGCCGGCCACCAGGCGCCGCGAGTAGTCGCTGGTGCCGATGTCGCGGATGAAGCTGCGGTCGATCTTCACCATGTCGACCGGGCGTTCGCGCAGGTAGCCGAGCGCCGCGTAGCCGGTGCCGAAGTTGTCGATGGCCAGCCGCACACCTCGGCTCCGCAGATGGGTGAGGTTGCTGGCCACCGTGGCGCTGGGGCCGATGAGGGCCGCCTCGGCGATCTCCACGCAGAGCACACGCGGGTCGATGCCGCTCTCGGTGATCGACCGGTCGAACGCGGCCATCAGGCTGCTCTCGGCCAACTGCTGCTTCGACAGGTTCACGCGCATCGTGATGTGCCGCGGATCGGTGCCGCTCGACCATGCCATCGCCTGTGCGCAGGCTTCGCGCACCACCCAGTTGCCGCTGTCCACGATGATGCCGATCTCCTCGGCCACGTCGATGAACCGGTCGGCGGCATACAGCTCGCCCGACGGGTGGTGCCAGCGCAGCAGTGCCTCCACCGCGCACACTCGGCCGGTCTCGAGGTCGACCTCGGGCTGGTAGTACACGGCGAGTGCTCCGAGGTCGAGGGCCGGTCGCAGTTCGGCCTCCATCGTCACTCGCGCGCTGGCGGCCGAGCGGAGGTCGTCGTTGAAGATCGACACGCGGTCGCGACCACCTTCCTTGGCCCGGTACATCGCCGTGTCGGACTCGCGCAACAGCGCCTCGCTGTCGTCGTCGGCGGCGGCGATGGCCACGCCCACGCTGGCGGTGACGTGCAGTTCGTGACCGGCCGCAGTGACCGGCAGGCGGAACTCCTCCACGATGCGCAACGCGACGCGCAACGCTTCGCTGGTGTCGGCCAGATCGCGCATCACGATCACGAACTCGTCGCCACCCAGGCGACTCACCAGATCGCCGGCGCGCACCACGGCCTCGAGCCGACGGGATGCGGCGCGGAGCAGTTGGTCGCCCACCGCATGGCCGAGCGAGTCGTTCACGCCCATGAAGTGGTCGAGGTCGAGCATGATCACGCCCACCATGCGGCCGGCGCGGCGGCCGGCGTGCAGGGCGCGGGTCAGCTCGTCGACGAGCGCGGCTCGGTTGGCCAGCCCAGTGAGCGGGTCGTGAGTGGCGAGGTGCGAGAGGCGGGCCTCGAAGTGGTGACGGTCGGTCACGTCGCGCCAGCTGTTGCTGACGCAGTCGTCCACTTTCACGGCGCGCACGTCGAAGCGGCGAGCGGGCTCCCACTCGTTGCGCTGCGGGAACTCCCAGTCCTCCAGCACCAACGGCACGCCGGTGTTCACCACCTGGCTGAACATCTCGATCAGCACGCGGTTGCAGGCCACCTGATCGGGCGCCCAGTCCAGCAGGGTCGCGCCCACCAGTTGTTCGCGCGACGCACCGTTGAAGACACAGGCCGCCTCGTTCGCCTCCAGGTGAAGGAAGTCGATCACGGTGCCGTCGGGATCGCGCACCGCCTGCAGCAGCACGTGCGGGTCGAACAGCGTGTCGAGTGTGGCTCGCAGCCGGAGGTTCGCGTGTTCGAGTTCCTCACGAGCGCCCACCAGGTCGGTGACGTCGCGCAGGCCGACGATCACGAACCGCAACTGGCCGTCGCTGTCGACGATCGGCACCTGCCGTCCGGAGACCCATCGATAGGTGCCATCGCGATGGAGCAGTCGAGCCGTGAGGACGACGGTGCCACTACGAGGATGCTCGCGGTCGTACATCGCGGCACGTTGCGGCGCGAGCGTTTGCAGGTCGTCGGGATGGAAGAACTCGTCGGCAGAGCGACCGATCACCTCGTCGGGCTGCCACCCGAGCGACACGGCGATGGCAGGTGACACCCAGTCGATGATGCGGTCGGGACGCATCCTCACCACCGCGTCGGCGGCGTGGTCGGCCAGCAGGTGGTACATCTCCTCGTTCGCGGCGCGGGCCTGCCGCTCGAGCACCAGATCGTCCACGTCGCGCACCACGCCCACGGCGCCGATCACCACGCCGTCGTCATCGCGCACCGGGGAGGCGTTCATGTTCACCCACCGCGTGCCACCGTCGGGCAGGTCGACGCGACCCTCGAACGAGATGTCCTCGCCGCCGAGCAGTCGGTCGCGCAGTGCGGCCGCTTCGTCGTCGTGTTCGTCGGCGACGAAGAACGTGAGGTGCTGGCCCACCAACGTGTCGGGGTGCACGCCACTCAGCCGGGTGACCGAGGGCGACACCCACTCCAGCACACCCTGGTCGTCGGTCTGGAAGATCACATCGGCGGCATGCTCGAGAATCGTGCGGTACCGATCGGGCCACCGATCACGCTCTCTTGTCGATTCGTCGTGCATGCTCGCCTCGTCCGCCGGGATGCTCGCCTCGTCGTGCACCTTCCATTGAAGGCACCCGCGGCGCCGCACCAACAGGGCCTTTGGCACTCCAGGAACTGAGGGTTTGCACGACAAACCACGTGCGTGCGCCGCCTAGAGTCCGCCGCATGAAGTACGTGAACCTCGGCTCCACTGGATTGCAGGTCTCCCCCATCTGCCTCGGCTGCATGAGCTTCGGCGTGCCCGAGCGCGGCACCCACGCGTGGACGCTCGACGAGGAGGCCAGTCGGCCGTTCCTGCGCAGTGCCGTGGAGGCGGGCATCAACTTCTTCGATGTCGCCAACAGCTAC